>NZ_DAIOEU010000083.1:0-17284 GCF_036746095.1 Dyella sp. | reverse complement strand
TGCTGCTGCTGGACGTGACCCCGCTGTCGCTGGGCATCGAGACCATGGGCGGCGTGATGACCAAGCTGATCGAGAAGAACACCACGGTGCCGACCAAGGCCTCGCAGGTGTTCTCCACCGCCGACGACAACCAGACCGCGGTCACCGTGCACGTGCTGCAGGGCGAGCGCGATCGTGCTTCGGCCAACAAGTCGCTGGGCAAGTTCGACCTGGCTGGCATCGACGCGGCGCCGCGCGGCATGCCGCAGATCGAAGTGACCTTCGACATCGACGCCAACGGCATCCTGCACGTGTCGGCCAAGGACAAGAAGACCGGCAAGGAACAGCGCATCGAGATCAAGGCCGGGTCCGGCCTGTCCGATGAGGAAATCCAGCGCATGGTGGCCGATGCGGAAACGCATCGTGAAGAGGACAAGAAGTTCCAGGAGCTGGTAAGCACGCGCAACAAGGCCGACCAGCTGGTGCACGCCACGCGCAGCGCGCTGAAGGAGCACGGCGGCAAGGTACCGGGTGCGCAACTCAGCGAGATCGAAGGCGCGCTGTCGGATCTGGAGAAGGTGAAGGACGGCGAAGACAAGGCCGCCATCGAAGCCAAGATCCAGAAGCTGGAGCAGGTGGCGCAGTCGCTCTACGCCGCGGCGCAGGCCGGCCATGCAGATGCAGGTGCTGGCGCCGGTGCGCAGCACGGCCCGGGTCCGGGCGGCTCCGCCCAGCCGGACGACGTGGTCGACGCCGAGTTCACCGAAGTGAAGAACGACGGCAAGTCCTGATCAAGCAAGCTGTTTGACGACGAGCGCCTCGCAAGAGGCGCTCGTTGCGTGTCGGGAGGGGAAGCGATGGATAAGGGGCGGCTCGAGGCCTTCAGCGATGGGGTACTGGCCATCATCCTCACCATCATGGTGCTGGAACTGAAAGTGCCGCACGGCGACGGTTGGCAGGCTTTGCTGCCGCAGTGGCCGGTGTTCCTGAGCTACGTATTGAGCTTCATCTACGTCGGCATCTACTGGAACAACCACCATCACTTCCTGCATGCTGCCGAGAAGATCAATGGCAGCGTGTTGTGGGCCAACCTGCACCTGCTGTTCTGGTTGTCGCTGATGCCGGTGACCACCGGATGGATGGGCGAAAACCACTTCGCGCAACTGCCGGTGGCGTTGTATGGCTTGGTGCTGCTGATGTGTGGCTTGGCGTGGCAGCCGTTCCAGCGCAGCCTGATTGCGGCCAATGGCGGCGCCACCTCCCTGCTGGCGCAGTCGGTAGGTGGTGACTGGAAAGGCTGGCTTTCCGTCGCCATGTATGTGTGCGGCATCCTGCTGGCGTTCGTGGCGCCGTGGGGGTCGTGTGTTCTTTATGCCACGGTGGCTGCGATCTGGTTCATTCCCGATCGGCGCATCGAATCGCGGATCATGAAATGAGCAAGCGTGACTATTATGAAATCCTGGGTGTCGACCGCGCGGCGGACGAAGCGGAGCTGAAAAAAGCCTTCCGCCGCCTGGCGATGAAATACCATCCGGACCGCTGCCCGGACGATCCGCAGGCGCAGGAGAAATTCAAGGAGGCCAAGGAGGCCTACGAGGTGCTCTCCGATGCGCAGAAGCGCGCCATGTACGACCAGTATGGCCATGCAGCCTTTGAAGGCGGCATGGGTGGTCGCGGCGGCGCCGGCGGTTTCGGCGACATGGGCGATATCTTTGGGGACATCTTCGGCGACATCTTCGGTGGCGGCCGCTCCTCGCGCCCGCGCCGCGGCGCCGATCTGCGCTACATCATGGAGCTGGATCTCGAAGAAGCCGTGTTCGGCGTCGAGAAGAAGTTCGACATTCCCACCCAGGTCAATTGCCACCACTGCAATGGCAGTGGTTCGGAAGACGGCAAAACCGTCAGTTGCCGCACCTGCAATGGCCACGGTCGCGTACGGATGCAGAACGGCATCTTCTCCATCCAGCAGGCCTGCCCGCATTGCAACGGCAGCGGTCGTGCCATTGAAAAGCCCTGCAAGAAGTGCCACGGCGAAGGGCGTCTGGAAGAAACGCGCACGTTGTCTGTGCGGATTCCCGCTGGCGTCGACAATGGCGATCGCATCCGCTTGGCGGGGCAGGGCGAGGCTGGGCCTGCCGGCTCCGAGACTGGCGATCTGTACGTGGAAGTGCGCGTGCGCGAGCACGACATTTTCCAGCGCGACGGCAGCAATCTGTTTTGTGAGGTGCCGATTCGTATCTCGCAAGCGGCATTGGGTGCGGAGTTGCCGGTCCCGACGCTGGATGGCGAAGTGGCCATCACCATTCCGCCGGAAACCCAGACCGGACAGCAGTTCGTGCTGCGCGGCCGTGGGGTGAAATCCGTGCGTGGTGGCCGCACGGGTGATCTCGTCTGCCGCGTAGTCGTGGAGACGCCGGTGCGGCTGACACGCGACCAGCGCGAATTGCTGGAGAAACTGGAAGCCACTTTTGCCGATGACGACGAGCATTCGCCGCGCGCCAAGGGTTTTATGGATGGCGTGAAGCAGTTCTGGTCGCGGGTGACCTCTTAAGGCGCCCGCCCAACCCTGTGCCGTCATTCCCGCGAAAGCGGGAATCCATCATGCTCTTGAGTAAGTAGCGACAATGGATTCCCGCTTTCGCGGGAATGACGGCAAGAGTATTTAAGGTCCCCGGTAGAACGGTTACGACTCCAGCGAGGATACAAGTGCATGACCCAGCCCATCCGCCTCGCCATCAACGGCGCCTCTGGCCGCATGGGGCGCGCCTTGCTGGCGCTGGTGCGCGAAGACAAGCGTTTCGAGTTGGTCAGCGCGTTGGTGTCCGCAGGCTCACCGCATAACGGCGACCCGGTCTTTCCTGAGTTATCCACGTCGTTGCGTTATGCACACGACTGGAGCGCCATGGCCGCTGTCGTGGTTGATTTCAGCGGACCGGACGGTCTTTCCGCTGCTCTCGATTTCTGCACCACGCACAACGCGGCCCTGGTCACGGGAACCACCGGCATCGACACTGCATTGCAAAGCAAACTCGATCGAGCGAGCCAACACATTCCTGTGTTGCATGCGGCCAACTTCAGTCTCGGCGTGGCCGTGCTGAAGCGCTTGTTGCGCGAGGCTGCTGCAGCGTTACCGGATTGGGACTTGGAAATCGTCGAAGCGCATCACAGTCGCAAGGAAGATGCGCCTTCCGGCACTGCGCTTGCGTTGGGACACGCCGCGGCCGAAGCGCGTGGCACGACACTGGAGAAGGATGCGGTGTACGTACGAGAAGGGCGTCCCGGCGCACGCCGCAATGGCAGCATCGGTTTCGCGGTGGTACGCGGCGGCGATGTGGTGGGCGAGCACACGGCGCTGTTGCTTGGCCAGGGTGAGCGTGTCGAGCTTTCTCATCGTGCGACCGATCGCTCCATTTTTGCCCGCGGAGCACTCGAAACGGCCGCATGGCTCGCTGGCCGCAAGCCTGGCATCTACAGCATTGATAACTTGCTGCAGGAGCGCCTGTAGGTTGGGTTAGCGCAGCGTAACCCAGCAATAACCCGCCAAATCGTTTGGCTTACGAGGACGCCGACCCAGCCGGCATAAAGGCGCTTGTTCGCAAGCGTTGGCGCTTGTACCATGCGCCGCAACGTCATTGGGGAGTAGCCATCCTCATGCAGCCGCCGCCAGGCTTGCATGCATCGAGGAATCCGCGTCAACAGACTTGAAGCCTCGGCTTCATGGCGCGGATGGCAATCGCAGACACCACGTTTGCGATGGTCCGGCGAGACCTTTGGCCACGTCGCGCTCACCTAAGCCGGGCGAGCGACGCGCGTGTGCCATCGGTTTTCGCTCGCCCGGCCCCGGAATATTTCATGCTGATCACAGCTCTGCTGTTCCTGCTCTCCGCAGGGGCGATCTATGCGGCCTGCGAGTACTTCGTCAACAGCGTCGAGTGGCTCGGGAAAAAGCTCAATCTCGGTGAAACCGCCACCGGCACGGTGTTGGCGGCGTTCGGCACGGCGTTGCCGGAAAGCGCGGTGACCTTCGTCGCTGTGATCGTCGGGCGCACTCCGGAAGTTCGCGATATCGGCGTGGGCGCCGCGATGGGTGGCCCGCTCGTGCTTGCAACGGTCGCTTATGCAGTGGTGGGTGTTGCATTGTGGTGCAACCGCAGCCGGTTGGGACGCGCTGATGGGCGCGTGCAGGTCGAGCATGCGCGGCTGGCGCGGGACCAAGCCTGGTTCCTGTCGATTTTCATCGTGAAGTGCGCGCTCGGTTTGATCGCTTTTGCGTTCAAGCCATGGCTCGGCGTGCTGTTTCTGCTGGCGTATGCGCTTTATGTATGGCGTGAGTTGAAAGACGAGCCTGACGCCTCCGATGGCGAGCAGCTGGAACCTTTGAAGTTTCAACCTCGCGCAGCGACGCCTTCCATGCTGGCGGTATCCTTGCAGGCGACACTGTCGCTGCTGGTCATTGCGATCGCCTCGCATATCTTCGTCTCGCAAATCGAAGCTATCGGTGTAGCGATGCATCTCCCACCACATCTCGTGGCGCTGGTGCTAAGCCCGGTCGCTACCGAGCTGCCGGAAACGATGAATGCGCTGATCTGGGTGCGCCAGGGCAAGGAACGTTTGGCGCTCGCCAATATCTCAGGTGCGATGATGATTCAAGCCACCGTGCCAAGCGCCCTGGCGATCTTCGCCACGCCGTGGCTGTTCGATGCGCCGCTGGTGGTCTCGGGTCTGCTGACCATGCTGGCCATCATTTACCTATGGGGCCTGTTCCGACGCGGCAATGTCGACGGTCGCGCGTTGATTCTTGTTGGCGCGTTCTATCTGGCATTTGCCGGATATGCCGCGTGGCGTTTCTGGTGAGCGCTCAATCCGGGTGCGCGGCGTTGCGGTCGCGCCCCGCCCCCAGTTTGCGATCGAGCACGCCGAACAGTTTCTTGAACACGCGCGAAAATTTACCGCGCTTGGTCTTGCGCAGTTTTTCTTCTTCGCTGGTGAGCCACGCCACCTGGATCACGCGCCGCTCGCCCTCATACGGCAGATGGCCGTGGAAGGAATTGTCGCAGCGCTTGAACACCGCGAACTCACCGTACAGCGGCTTGAGTTCGGGAGCCACGAGATCGTCGATGTTGTCCACGCGGTTGAGAAAACGCAGGCAGCCATCGCTGGTGTCGGGCCACTGGGTATTGAGGTAGAGCAGGGCCGTGGCGACCTTGGAGCGGCTGTCGGTGTGGATGGTGCCGTGGCGTTTGTTCAAGGCACGGCACAAGGTGATCAGGGTGGGATATTGCCCAAGATTCTCGATGCCGAGATAACGGCCGATCGCGCTGGCGAATTGGGGCGTGGTGAGCTGTTCGACGAGTGCGTTGACCGATGGCCCGCAATCGACCGGATCGTAAGGGAAGAAGCCCGCGCTGCTGTATTTGGGGAAATCCCGTTCCAAATCGCTGCGCGCTTCATCCGGCAACTGGCCGTGCGCGATCATGAACGGAAACGGCTGCTGGCGCACATCCGTGTCGGGACGATCGAGTCGTGCGGGGTCCAGCAATAGAGCGGTCGCGTTCATCGAGTTTCGCAGCTTTCCTGGCTAAGTCCCGGTGCAGTCTAGCGCGGGTATGCGGCCGGCGCGCCATATGACGATCCGTTTCGGAAGGCGCCTTCGGGTGGACAGAAAGGCGCGCGAAGCCTATCATTTCAACCCGCCCGAGACTTTCCTTCACCTAAGGTCCACAAGCCTGCTTCTGTGCGGCTTGCGGACCTTGCTGTACCTAAAAGGCGGCCCTCTCCATGCCTCATCCCGCTCTGCTTGCCCTCGAAGACGGCAGCGTATTCCACGGCCACTCCGTAGGTGCGACTGGCGAAACCGTTGGCGAAGTTGTCTTCAACACGGCGATGACGGGTTATCAGGAGATCCTCACCGATCCCTCCTATGCCCGGCAGATCGTCACCCTTACCTATCCCCACATTGGCAATACCGGCTGCAACGAGGCAGATGCCGAATCCGACAAGGTGCATACCGCCGGCCTGATCGTGCGCGACGTACCGCGTCGTGCCAGCAACTGGCGCAGTACCGAGAGCCTGCCCGATTACTTGAAGCGCCATGGCATCGTCGCCATCGCCGGCATCGATACGCGCCGGCTCACGCGTATCCTGCGCGACAAGGGTGCCCAGAACGGCTGCCTGGTGGCTGGCGAATCCATCGATGCCGAAGCCGCACTGGCCAAGGCGCGTGCCTTTCCCGGCTTGAACGGCATGGACCTGGCCAAGGTGGTCAGTGTCGACAAGCCGTACAACTGGAACGAGGGCGTATACGACCTCGACCGCACCGCGTTCAACGAAACGGACAAGCGCTTCAACGTGGTGGCCTACGACTACGGCGTAAAGCGCAACATTCTGCGCTTGCTGGCCGAGCGCGGTTGCGAGATCACGGTGGTGCCCGCGCAGACGCCAGCCTCGGAAGTGCTGGCCATGAATCCGGATGGCGTGTTCCTCTCCAACGGCCCCGGCGATCCTGCCGCGTGCGACTACGCCATTGCCGCCACGCGCGAATTCCTGGCCAGGGAAATCCCATTGTTCGGCATCTGCCTGGGTCATCAGATCATGGGCGCTGCCCTGGGCGCGAAGACGCTGAAGATGAAGTTCGGCCATCACGGGGCGAACCATCCAGTGAAGGATCATGACGATGGCCGCGTGCTGATCACCTCGCAGAACCATGGCTTTGCGGTGGATGTGTCCACGCTGCCTTCCAACGTGCGCATCACGCACACGTCGCTGTTCGATGGTTCGCTGCAAGGTTTTGCATTGACCGATCGTCCCGCGTTCTGTTTCCAGGGACATCCCGAAGCAAGCCCGGGTCCGCAGGACATCGGTTACTTGTTCGACCGTTTTGCCAAATTGATGCAGGAGGCCCGCTGAGATGCCCAAGCGTAACGACATCAAGAGCATCCTGATCATCGGCGCCGGCCCGATCGTGATCGGTCAGGCGTGCGAGTTCGACTACTCCGGCGCGCAGGCGTGCAAGGCGCTGCGCGAAGAGGGTTACCGGGTGATCCTGGTGAACTCCAACCCGGCCACGATCATGACCGATCCGGAGATGGCCGATGCGGTGTACATCGAGCCGATCAACTGGCAGACGGTGGAACGCATCATCGCCAAGGAGCGTCCGGATGCCGTGTTGCCTACCATGGGCGGCCAGACCGGCCTCAATTGCGCGCTCGATCTTGCCGACAATGGCGTGCTCGAGAAATACAACGTCGAGCTGATTGGCGCCTCGCGCGAAGCCATCCGCATGGCCGAAGACCGCGAATTGTTCCGCGTGGCGATGGCCGAGATCGGGCTGGAATGCCCGCGCGCCGCGGTGGCGAAGTCATTCGAGCAAGCGGTGGAGATCCAGGTCACCGTCGGCTATCCGACCATCATCCGCCCCAGCTTCACGCTTGGCGGTTCCGGTGGCGGCATCGCGTACAACCGCGAGGAGTTCGAAGAGATCGTCAAGCGCGGTCTCGAACTCTCGCCCGTGCACGAAGTGCTGGTGGAAGAGTCCGTACTGGGCTGGAAGGAATTCGAGATGGAAGTGGTCCGCGACAAGGCGGACAACTGCATCATCGTGTGCTCGATCGAGAACCTCGATCCGATGGGCGTGCATACCGGCGACTCGATTACCGTGGCGCCGGCGCAGACGCTCACCGACAAGGAATACCAGCGCCTGCGCGATGCCTCCATTGCAGTGCTGCGCAAGATCGGCGTGGATACCGGCGGCTCCAACGTGCAGTTCGGCGTGAATGCCGAAACCGGCCGCGTGGTGGTGATCGAGATGAATCCGCGCGTGTCGCGTTCGTCGGCGCTGGCGTCCAAGGCCACGGGCTTCCCGATCGCCAAGGTCGCGGCGAAGCTTGCCGTAGGCTACACGCTCGATGAGCTGAAGAACGACATCACCGGCGGACTTACGCCAGCTTCGTTCGAGCCGACCATCGATTACGTCGTTACCAAGATCCCGCGCTTTGCGTTCGAGAAATTCCCGCAAGCCGATGCACGCCTCACCACGCAGATGAAGTCGGTGGGCGAGGTGATGGCGATCGGCCGCAGCTTCCACGAATCACTGCAGAAGGCGTTGCGCGGCCTGGAAATTGGCAAGACCGGTCTCAATCCGACCGGGCTGGAGATCACCAGCGATGAAGGGCTTGCCAAGCTCAAGCGCGAACTGCGCGAGCCGCGTCCCGATCGCGTGTTCCACTTGGCCGACGCGTTCCGTGCTGGCCTTACGCTGGAAGAAGTGCACGATCTCAGCCATGTCGATCCGTGGTTCCTTGCTGCGTTCGAAGACATCGTGCTCACCGAAAAGGAAGTGCGCGAGCAAGGTTTGACGGCGCTCGATGCGGCGCGCGTGCGTGAGCTGAAGCGTCTTGGTTTTTCCGATGCGCGCCTGGCCGAACTCACCAATACGGACGAGGCGGCGATTCGTCATTTGCGCCGTACGCTGGGTGTGCGCCCGGTATACAAGCGCGTAGACTCTTGCGCAGCCGAGTTTGCGACCACGACGGCCTACATGTACTCGACCTATGAGGAAGAGTGCGAGGCCAATCCCACCAGCCGCGACAAGATCATGGTGCTGGGCGGCGGTCCGAACCGCATCGGCCAAGGTATCGAATTCGATTACTGCTGCGTGCATGCCGCCTTGGCGCTGCGCGAAGACGGGTTCGAGACCATCATGGTCAACTGCAATCCGGAAACCGTTTCCACCGACTACGACACCTCGGACCGCCTGTACTTCGAGCCGCTCACGCTCGAAGACGTGCTGGAAATCGTTGACCTGGAAAAACCCAAGGGCGTGATCGTGCAGTACGGTGGCCAGACGCCGCTGAAACTCGCGCGCGCACTGGAAGCGGCGGGTGCGCCGATCATCGGCACCACGCCCGATTCCATCGACCTGGCCGAAGACCGCGAGCGCTTCCAGCAGATGATCGCCAAGCTGGGCCTTACCCAGCCGCCGAATCGTACCGCGCGCAATGCCGACGAGGCCTTGGCGCTGGCGCGCGAGATTGGCTATCCGCTGGTGGTGCGTCCGAGCTACGTGCTCGGCGGGCGCGCGATGGAAGTCGTGTACGACGACGCGGATCTGTCGCGCTACATCCGCGAAGCCGTGCAGGTGTCGAACGATTCGCCGGTGCTGCTGGATCGCTTCCTCGACCATGCGGTGGAAGTGGACGTGGACGTCATTGCCGACCGCGATGGCAACGTGCTGGTCGGCGGCATCATGGAGCACATTGAGGAAGCCGGCGTACACTCGGGCGATTCCTCCTGTTCGTTGCCACCGTATTCGTTGTCGCCCGCGATCCAGAACGAACTGCGCCGCCAGGTTGGCCTGATGGCGAAAGAGCTGAAAGTGATCGGCCTGATGAATACGCAGTTTGCGATTCAGGGCGACACCGTGTTCATCCTGGAAGTGAATCCGCGTGCTTCGCGCACGGTGCCGTTTGTTTCCAAGGCTACGGGCGTGGCGCTAGCCAAGATTGCCGCCCGTTGCATGGCGGGCCGCACGCTGCAGGAGCAGGGTGCGACGCGCGAAGTGATCCCGGCCTACTACTCGGTGAAGGAAGCGATCTTCCCGTTCCTGAAATTCCAGAACGTCGATCCGATCCTCGGTCCGGAAATGCGCTCCACCGGTGAAGTGATGGGTGTGGGCCGCAGCTTTGGTGCAGCGTTCGCACGCGGCCACGATGCGGCCGGCATCAAGACGCCGCCACAGGGCAAGGTGTTCGTATCCGTGCGCGACGCCGACAAGGATCGCCTGTTGCCGATTGCGGCAGACATTGCATCTCGCGGCTTCACGCTGGTTGCTACAGCGGGTACGGCAAGCTATCTGACCTCGCACGGCGTGCTTTGCGAACGCATCAACAAGGTGCTGGAAGGCCGTCCGCATATCGTCGACCTGATCAAGAACGGCGAGATTGTCTATATTGTCAACACCACCGAGGGCAAGCAGGCGATCGCCGACTCGTTCTCGATCCGGCGCGAGGCTTTGCAGCATCGCGTCACGTATTCCACGACGGTTGCAGGCGCGCGTGCGCTGGTGCATTCATTGGATTACCACGACAGTGGCGAAGTGCACAGCCTGCAAGAACTACACAAGGAGTTGAATGCATGAGCCGTGCACCCATTACCAAGGCTGGTTCCGAGCGTCTGCGTGGTGAACTGGAGCGGCTGAAATCGGTTGAACGTCCCAAGATCATCGCGGCCATTGCGGAAGCACGCGCGCATGGCGACCTGAAGGAAAATGCCGAATATCATGCCGCCCGCGAGCAGCAGAGCTTTATCGAAGGCCGCATCAAGGAACTGGAAGCGGCACTGTCTACGGCTGAAGTGATCGATGTGTCGCGTTTGAATCCCGGCACCAAGATCGTGTTCGGCGCGATCGTGGAGCTGGAAGACGAAGAAAGCGGCGAGGCGGTGAAGTATCAGATCGTTGGCGATCTGGAGGCTGACATCAAGCAAGCCTTGATCGCGGTGTCTTCGCCGATTGCGCGTGCGTTGATCGGCAAGAGCGAGGGCGACAGCTTCGAGTTCACGGCGCCCAATGGGGTCAAGCGCTACGGAATTACCGGCGTCAGCTACGAATGAGCTTTGCCGGGCACCTGTGTTGTTGCAGATGCCCGCAACATCCATGATGCGGTGAACCCGATATGGCGAATGTTGCTTTGATCACCGGTGCGAGTCGCGGCATCGGTCGCGCGACTGCAAAACTCCTTGGCGTGCGCGGTTGGTCTATTGGGGTCAACTACTCCCAAAACGAACAGGCTGCGCGGGAAACCGTCGCTGACATTTTGCACGCGGGTGGTCGTGCTTGTGCGATTCGTGGCAACGTTGCTGACGAAGCAGACGTCATCGCCATGTTCGATGCCGTTGAGGCGGCCTTTGGCCGTGTGAATGCGCTGGTCAACAATGCGGGCATCGTGGCGCCGTCCATGCCGTTGGCTGACATGAGCGTCGATCGTCTCAGGCAAATGTTCAACGTCAACGTGCTGGGTGCCTATCTGTGTGCCCGCGAAGCAGCGCGACGCATGGCGAAGGGTCGTGGTGGCAACGGTGGTTCGATCGTCAACGTATCGTCAGCGGCATCACGACTCGGTTCGCCGCATGAATACGTGGATTACGCAGGGTCGAAAGGCGCCGTCGACACAATGACGATCGGTCTTGCCAAGGAGCTCGGGGGGCAGGGCGTTCGCGTCAACGCGGTTCGCCCTGGGCTGATCGACACCGAGATTCATGCAAGCGGTGGCCGTCCGGATCGTGCGGCAGAACTTGGGGTGCAAACGCCGCTCGGCCGTGCGGGAGCCGCGAATGAAGTTGCAGAAGCGATTGTGTGGCTGCTGAGCGATGCTGCCTCGTATGTCACCGGTTCGCTGGTCGATGTGAGCGGCGGCCGCTAGAGCGGGTTGAGGTCCAGGCATAAAAAAAGCCGCTCTGCAGCGGCTTTTTTCATTGGCTCGTGGCCTCGATCAACGCTGACGCGCTTTGAAACGCGGGTTGCTCTTGCAGATCACGAACACTTTGCCGCGACGGCGCACAACCTTGCAGTCACGGTGCCGCTGCTTGGCGGACTTCAAAGAGGAAAGCACCTTCACGGCAGGCTCCTGGAACGAAACGAAACAAAGAAAGCACGCAAGTATAGCTATTTCAACCGCTTGTCACAAGCCTATGGCGGCTTTCGCAGCGGCGACCGTTTCCAGGCACTGCACGACGACGGGCGATGGATTTTCTGCCGGACTGGCGACGGCCAGCACGAGATGCGCATCGGGGTCGGCCAGCGGCACATAGCTTACTCCAGCTAGCTTCACCACCTGCATGCTGGCAGGCACGAGGGCCAGGCCGACGTCGGCAGCCACCAGCGCAAGCAGGCCGTTGAGTTGTTGTGCGTGCTGCCGTATTACGGGGTGGAAGCCGGCTTTGGCGGCCAGGCGCAGCAGTCGGTCATACAAGGTTGCCGCCAGTTCGCGCGGCTGCACCACGAAGGGATCGCCGGCAACCTCACCCAATTCCACGCTTTGGCGGCCGGCCAGGCGGTGACCTTCCGGCAGGGCGAGCAAGAGGGGTTCGTAGTCGATGATGTCCACTCGCAAGGCTTGGGCATCGTCTTCGTGGGTAGGCAGATCCCTGACGAAGCCCACGTCGATCTGCCCGTTGCGGATAGCCGAGAACTGCGGCTGGGTATACATCTCGCTCAGCCATACGCGCACGTTGGGCGCGTTCTGCCCCAACCGCAGCAAGGTCTGGGGCAGAGCAGGGTGAAAGGATACCGAGACGGTGTAGGCGAGCCGGAGATGCCCGCTGAAGCCAGCCGCGGCCTCGGCAACCTGGGTGCGCGCCTCGTCGGCCATGGCCAGGATCTGCCGGGCCTGATCGAGGAACAACCGGCCAGGCTCGGTAAGCATGACGTTGCGCTTGTCGCGCTCGAGCAGGCGCACGCCAAGGTCTTGCTCCAGGGCCTGGATCTGCTGGGACAGCGGCGGCTGCGAGAGGTGCAGGCGCTGCGCGGCACGGGTGAAGCTCAGCTCTTCCGCGACGGCGATGAAGTAACGCAATTGGCGAAAATCAAACATATATGACTTTCGAATAAATCGGGCTCTAAATATATATTTGATTCTGTATCGCGTCGATCATAATATCTCCCCTGTCGCGCCACTGACCCCCTCCCCCCGAGTGGCGCAGACCTCGCCCCGCAGCGACGCTACCCCCGCGGTATATCGGCATCCCTCCCCAGAGCCAATACCGACGCGTCGCTGGCGGGGCGCTTCCTTTTCTCTTCCCGGTGAATGCCTTGCCGAGCTTTCTTAAAGCTCGCTGGCCAGTCGCGTGCCTTGGGCGATGGCGCGCTTGGCGTCCAGCTCCGCCGCGACATCGGCGCCGCCAATGACGTGGACGCGGGAATGCCCTTGCGCGGTCAGATCATCGGCAAGCCTGCGGTTGGGCTCCTGGCCGGCGCAGACGATGATGTTGTCGACGGGCAACACCTGAGCCTCGCCGTCGATCGTGATGTGCAGTCCCTGCTCGTCGAAACGGTCATAGCGGACGCCGCCCAGCATGGTGACCCGCTTGTTCTTCAGCGTGGCACGATGCACCCAGCCGGTGGTTTTGTTGAGCCGCGCACCCGGTCGGCCTGACGTACGTTGCAGCAGCCAGACTTGCCGTGCAGGCGGCTCCGATTGTGGACTCAACAGACCACCCGGATGGTCCAGCTGCATGTCCACGCCCCATTCGCGCGTCCAGCGCGTGACGTCCGTGGTGGGCGAGGGTGCATGCTCGACCAGGAACTCGGCCACGTCGAAGCCGATGCCCCCGGCCCCGATGATGGCGACGCGTTGACCGACCGGCTGGTTTCGCGCAAGCACATCGAGATAGCTCAGTACGCGCGGATCGTCGCTGCCGGGAAAACTCGCCAGGCGCGGTGTGATGCCAGTGGCGACGATCACTTCGTCGTAGTTTTCCGCTTTGAGCGCAGCCACGTCTGCGATCTGCCCCAACTGTATGCGTACTCCGGAATCGGCCAGGCGATGCATGAAATAGCGCAGTGTTTCGTGGAATTCTTCCTTCCCGGGAATGCGTTTGGCGTAATTGAACTGGCCGCCGATCTGGTTCGCGCCGTCGATCAACGTGACGTCGTGCCCCCGTTCCGCCAGTGTGGCGGCGCACGCCATGCCGGCCGGGCCTGCGCCTATCACCGCGATGTGCTTGCGCGTTTTTGCAGGAACGATTTGCAGCTCCGTTTCATGGCAGGCACGCGGATTGACCATGCAGCTTGCGCGCTGGTTCAAGAACACATGATCGAGGCAGGCCTGGTTGCAAGCGATGCAGGTATTGATGCGTTCGCTACGCCCGGCCTTTGCTTTGATCGCCCATTCCGGATCAGCCAGCAATGGCCTTGCCATCGACACCATGTCCGCTTCGCCATCGGCAAGAATCCGCTCGGCTACATCGGGCATGTTGATGCGGTTGGTGGCGATCAGGGGAATCGAGACTTCGCCCTTGAGCTTCTTCGTTACCCAGCTGAAGCCGGCACGCGGCACGCTGGTGACGATGGTCGGCACGCGTGCTTCATGCCAGCCGATGCCGGTATTGATGATGCTGGCGCCGGCCGCTTCGATGCCTTTGGCGAGCGTGACAATGTCTTGCCAGGGTTGTCCGCCTTCCACCAGGTCAAGCATGGAAAGGCGATAGATGATGATGAAATCCCTGCCGACGGCGTCGCGCATGCGTCGCACGATTTCGAGCGGGAAACGCATGCGTTTATCGGCATCGCCACCCCAGGCATCCGTGCGCTGATTGGTGCGCGCTGCGATGAACTGATTGATCAGATAGCCTTCCGAACCCATCACTTCTACGCCGTCGTAGCCGGCTTCGCGCGCGAGCTGCGCGCAGCGGACAAAATCATTGATGGTGCGCTCCACGCTTCGCGCGCTGAGCTCTCGTGGCTTGAACGGCGTGATCGGTGATTGAATGCGCGATGGCGCTACCGACAACGGGTGATAGCCGTAACGCCCCGCGTGCAGGATCTGCATGCAGATGCGCCCGCCTTCCGCATGCACCGCCTGGGTGATCTTGCGATGCCGCGGCTTGTGCCAGGGCAGGCTCATGCGCCCGCCAAATGGCTTCAGCCAACCTTCGATGCTGGGCGCAATGCCGCCGGTCACCATCAGGCCTACGCCGCCGCGGGCGCGTTCGGCGAAATACGTGGCCAGCTTGTCGAAATCGGCCACCCTGTCTTCCAGCCCGGTGTGCATCGAGCCCATCAGGATGCGGTTGGGCAGGGTGACAGGGCCCAGAGCGAGCGGGGCAAACAAATGGGGGTAGTTCATGTGGCGACCGTTATTCAAACGATCGTATGAATGTGCCCGCTATTGTGGATGGGCGCAAGTGGTCCAGGCGCGGCAGCGCTGGTTCAGTCGAGCAATTGTTGTACCAGTTCCACGTACCGGCGCATCGCTTCGTCTTGCGGCATGCCTTTGAGCCGGGACCAGGCTTCCTGCTTGGCGGTACCGATGAAGTCGAAGAAGCTGGTGGGCTGGCAGTCGTGCACGTCGCCTTCCAGTGCCTGCTTGTAGAGCGCATAGAGCGCAAGCAGCGTGTCGTTGTCGGGCCGTTCCTTGCGATGCCGCAGGTCGTCAGCGGCCTGGTGGAACTGGCGATGAAGGTCGTTCATGGAAGATGGCTGGAAGCCGTATACGGTCGATGAGGAACTGGAAAGCATGCGCCTGGCACCCCTGTAAACACGATAAGCTAAGCACTTCCCGTGCCATCAGGTCCGTCCATGCCAACACGCCAGTCCGTGCCCGTACTTACCATCGACGGACCCTCTGGATCAGGCAAAGGTACGATCAGCCGGCTGGTGGCCGAGCACCTGGGCTGGCGATTGCTGGACTCCGGCGCGCTCTACCGGGCGGTTGGTTACGCCGCCGGTGCCGCAGGGCTGGATCTCTCCGACGCCGAGGCCGTCACCCGTTGCGCGCATACCACGAAGATCCAGTTTCGTGCGGCGCCACATGATGGCGAAACGCGCGTCATCGTCAATGGACACGATGCCACGGACGAGCTGCGTACTGAAACCGCAGGCGCCGCCGCCTCGGCCATTGCCTCGATTCCCTCGGTGCGCACGGCGCTGGTCGACCTGCAGCTCAACTTCCGCAAATCGCCCGGCCTGGTGGCAGACGGACGCGACATGGGCACGGTGATCTTCCCCGATGCGCCCTACAAGGTGTTCCTCACCGCCAGCGCTGCCGAAAGGGCAAAAAGACGCTATAAGCAGTTGAAGGAAAAGGGGCTCAGCGTTACACTTGCCACCCTTCAGAGCGAAATTGAGGCGCGTGACACCCGCGATGCATCGCGAGCCGTGGCACCGCTGAAGCCCGCCCGCGATGCGGTGTTGGTGGATACCACCGGCATGGGGATCGAGGATGTGGTCGCTAAAGTTTTGGCCGTCGTGCATCCGTAACCGGATTGCGGCGGCATTGGCGCTTCATGTCGCGGCATGAAGTTTTGGGTCAACGGTGTGAGGGAGCGTCCCGATCACCCATAACCGGTGGGCCTGCTCATCTGCGCAATTACTCCGACGGCGCGCAGTGGGGTGAGGGCCTTTTCTTATTTTTGGAATCAACATGACTGAAAGTTTTGCCGAGCTGTTTGAACAGAGCCAACAGGCCATTTCTAAGCTGAAGCCGGGTGCCATCGTCACCGGCATCGTTGTCGAAATCCGCAACGACGTCGTCGTGATCAACGCTGGCCTCAAGAGCGAAGGCATCGTTCCGATCGAGCAGTTCAAGAGCGAGAACGGCGAGTTGGAAGTACGCGTGGGCGACGAGGTGAAGGTAGCCCTCGACGCACTGGAAGACGGCTTCGGCGAGACCAAGCTCTCCCGCGAGAAGGCCAAGCGTTCCATGGTGTGGGACGACCTCGAGCAGGCCTTCGACAAGGAAGAAACCATCGTCGGCAAGATCTCCGGCAAGGTCAAAGGCGGTTTCACCGTCGACATCAAGGACGTTCGCGCGTTCCTGCCCGGTTCGCTGGTCGATGTGCGTCCGGTACGCGATCCGGTGTACCTGGAAGGCAAGGATCTCGAATTCAAGATCATCAAGCTGGACCGCAAGCGCAACAACGTCGTTGTCAGCCGCCGCGCCGTCGTCGAGACCGAGTTCTCCGAGGAGCGCGAGAAGCTGCTGGAACGCCTGACCGAAGGCGCGGTGGTGAAGGGTACCGTCAAGAACCTCACCGACTACGGCGCGTTCGTGGACCTGGGCGGCATCGACGGCCTGCTGCACATCACCGACATGGCGTGGAAGCGCGTGCGCCATCCGTCCGAAGTCGTCAACGTCGGCGACGAGCTGGACGTGCGCGTGCTGAAGTACGACCGCGAGCGCAACCGCGTCTCGTTGGGTCTGAAGCAGCTGGGCGACGATCCGTGGGTCGCCATCGCCCGCCGTTATCCGGTCGGCAGCCGCCTGTTCGGCAAGGTCTCCAACGTCACCGATTACGGCTGCTTCGTGGAAATCGAGCCGGGCGTGGAAGGCCTGGTGCACGTGTCCGAAATGGATTGGACCAACAAGAACGTCAATCCGGCCAAGGTGGTGCAGGTTGGCGATGAAACCGAAGTGATGGTGCTGGACGTGGATGAAGAGCGTCGCCGCATCTCGCTCGGCATCAAGCAGACCCGCTCGAACCCGTGGGAAGCGTTCGCCGCCACGCACAAGAAGAACGACAAGGTGTCCGGCCAGATCAAGTCGATCACCGACTTCGGCATCTTCATCGGCCTGGACGGCGGCATCGACGG
>NZ_DAIOEU010000082.1:0-17835 GCF_036746095.1 Dyella sp. | reverse complement strand
TCGCATGATCGAATTTCCCCGGACAGCAGTGCGCTTTCGCGGGAATGACGGCCATTGAAATTATTAGGGTGCCGGTGCATCCGGCTGCTGCTCAGGCATCGCCGCCTTGAATGCATCCAACGCCATGCACGCTGCATCGATACGCAAGATTGTTGGGTAATCATCCAGCGGCGTTTTCCAGCGACGCGCGTTGTAGACCTGCGGCACCAGGCAAAGATCGGCAAGCCCCGGCGTGTCGCCGTGGCAATAACGACCGGTTTCCTTGTGGTTCGCCAGCATGGTTTCCAAGGCCTGGAAACCGGCAACGATCCAGTGCCGCATCCAGATGCCTTTCTGTTCGTCATCGGCGCCGAACTGCGAACCGATCTGTTGCAGCACGCGCAAGTTACCGATGGGATGGATATCGCAGCCAATGATTTGCGCCAAGGCACGTATGCGCGCCCTGCCCGCGGCATCAGCCGGCAACAATGGCGGATGCGGATGGATTTCATCCAGGTATTCGGCGATGGCCATGGATTGCGTCATCACCTTGTCATCATCGACCAGGGCGGGCACCAGCTGCTGCGGGTTGAGTGCCACATACGCTGGAGAGTGCTGTTCGCCGCCGTCGCGAACCAGGTGCACGGCCCTTGTCTCGTAATGCAAGCCCTTTAGATTCAGTGCGATGCGTACGCGGAAGGCCGCGCTGGAACGCCAGTAACTGTAAAGAACAAGCTTGGCGGACATGGCCTTTCCATGGAATTGAAACCTTGAGTGTAAACCTGCGCCGTTTGCATCGCCGTGAGGCGGGCAGGAAAATACTCGGTTCCGGCCTCAGGGCCTGACCTTCTTCCATAGCTGCCAGGAGTTTTTCCGTGACCATCACCCGCATGAGCGACCTCGACCTGCGCGGCAAGCGCGTGCTGATTCGCGAAGACTTGAACGTGCCGATCGAGAATGGCCGCATCACGTCCACGCAGCGCCTGGACGCTTCGCTGCCCACCATCAAGGCCGCCCGCGATGCCGGCGCCAAAGTGATGGTGATGTCGCACCTGGGTCGCCCGAAGGAAGGCCAGTTCGACGAGGAATCCTCGCTCAAGCCGGTGGCGGCATGGCTGGGCGAACAGCTTGGCAAGCCGGTGCGCCTGGTCGCCGATTACCTCGACGGCGTGGACGTGGCCGACGGTGAAGTGGTGGTGCTGGAAAACTGCCGCATGAATGTCGGCGAGGGCAAGGACGACGAAGCACTGGCGAAGAAGTACGCCGCGCTGTGCGACGTATTCGTGATGGATGCATTCGGCACCGCGCATCGCGCGCAGGCGTCCACGCATGGCGTGATCAAGTTCGCGCCGGTTGCCGCCGCCGGCCCCCTGCTCTGCAATGAACTCGATGCGCTCGGCAAGGCGCTGGAACATCCCGCGCATCCGCTGCTCGCCATCGTCGCCGGCTCGAAGGTTTCCACCAAGCTCACGCTGCTGGAAAACCTGATCGGCAAAGTCGATCAGCTGATCGTGGGCGGTGGCATCGCCAACACCTTTATTGCGGCCATGGGTTATTCGGTCGGCAACTCGCTGTACGAACCTGATTTGATTCCCGCCGCCAAGAAAGTACTCGCCGATGCCAAGCGCCGCGGTGCCGAAGTGCCGATGCCGGTGGACGTAGTCGTGGCGCCGGAATTCTCCGCACATGCGCCGGCTACGGTAAAAGGCGTCGACCAGGTGAAGGATGACGAGATGATCCTGGACATCGGTCCGGAAACCGCCAAGCAGTATGCCGAACTGATCGCCAAGGCCGGCACGGTGGTATGGAACGGTCCCGTGGGTGTGTTCGAGTTCGACGCCTTCGGCAAAGGCACCGAAGTTCTGGCGCATGCGGTGGCCGATTCGAAGGCGTTCTCCATTGCCGGCGGCGGCGACACGCTGGCGGCGGTCGACAAATACGGCATCGAGGACAGGGTTTCCTACATCTCCACCGGCGGCGGTGCGTTCCTGGAATTCCTGGAAGGCAAGGAACTGCCGGCGGTGGCAGCGCTCAAGGCGCGCGCCAGGTAAATTCCCAAAAATAGCCGTTTCCACATTGCCGTCATTCCGCGAAAGCGGGAATCCATCCTGCCCTGGTGCATCCTTGAAAATGGATTCCCGCTTTCGCGGGAATGGCGGCAGTGCGATCACCAGCTTTTGTCGGCTTTCTTAGGCCGCACCCGAAACGCCACGCTGATTCTCGGCCCCACCGGCCATCTCAGTTTGGGAATGCCGTGGTCATAATTCAGCTGCGCATTCCAGCCCATCAGCAACAGGCTGCCTGCCTCCAGTTCCAGTACGGTTTTCAGCCGTGGCGGTTTTTTGCGCTGGATCACCATGGTGCGCGTCGCACCCAGTGACAACAGCACGATCGGTTGATGCGGCACCAGTTCATGCAGCTTGTCGTTATGCGGCGCCACGCTGTCATGTTCGTCGCGATAGAAATTAAGGCCGATGCTGTTGAAGGGTGCGTTGACATGCTGTCTCACTATCGCGAGCGCGGCGCGCAATACCTGCGGCAGCCTGGGGTCGGCCATCGCGTAATGACAATGCAGCCGCGGCACGCCAACCAACCGTTCATACATCATCCGCGTGCTTGCGTGCCAATCGCCGTGCTCGCGCAAGGTGGCAAACCAGTCCGCTGCCAAGTCAGGTGAAATCACCTCCGGCAGATAGGTGATCGGGCCGGTGACATCGTCGGCAATCCGTTGCACGCCTGGTTCAAAAAGTAGCGTTTGCATACATGCCTCAATGAAAATCGCGCGAGCGTGCATCGAGATCCGCCAACAGATGACTGAGATCGCGCAGCTTTCGCGCAATCAAGTGACTTACACCGTCAACGGATTCCCAGCGGCCTTCGATCGCCAGCAAGCGCGCCTCCAGATAAGGGCGGCGCTGGGTTTGCGCGATGTGGCTCCACACCACCACGTTGACGTGGCCGAATTCGTCTTCGAGGGTAATGAAGGTGACGCCGCTGGCTGTTTGCGGTTGCTGGCGCTGGGTAACCAATCCGACGGCACGCACCTGCGTGGCATGCGGCAGCTTTTGCATGCTGCGCGAATCCAGATAGCGTTCCCGACGCAGGTAGCTGCGCAGCAGCTTCAACGGATGCGGCCCCAGGCTCAGGCCACTGTGCGCGTAATCAGCCGTCATGTCTTCGACGGCCGTAGGCAGCGGCAATACGATGTCCTGCTCGCTTGGGCTGGCACGACCGAACAGAGGCAGCTGCGCTTCCACGCCGGAAGTGAGCCATAGTGCGCGATGGCGATGGCCGGCCAGGCCACGCAAAGCGCCCGCATCAGCGAGCAGATCCTGGTGGCGAGAGTCCAGCTCGGCGCGTGTACAAAGGTCGACGACATCATAGAAAGGCCCTGCCTTGCGGGCCAACGAAATACGGTCCGCGACTTTTTCGCTGCAACCGCGCAATTGGCGTAGCCCAAGCCGCAAGGCAAACCCCTTCTTGCTGCTTGCATCAGATTCGAGCGTGCAATCCCAATCGCTATGGCGGACATCCATCGGACGTACACGAATACCGTTGCGCTGCGCATCCTGCACGATCTGGCTCGGGCCGTAGAAACCCATCGGCTGCGAGTTGAGCAATGCGCAGGCAAACATGCCCGGTTCGTGGCATTTCAGCCAGCTGCTGGCATAGGCGATATTGGCGAAGCTGGCGGCGTGGCTTTCAGGGAAGCCATAGCTGCCGAAACCTTTTACCTGATTGAAGATCTGTGCGGCGAATTCCCGGCTATAACCATTTTTCAGCATGCCGCTGATGAGTTTGTCGTGGTGTTTCTCCATGCCGCCGTGACGTTTCCATGCTCCCATGGCTCGACGCAATTCATCGGCCTCACCTGCCGTATAGTCAGCAGCCACCATCGCCAACTTCATTACTTGTTCCTGGAACAGCGGCACGCCCATCGTGCGCTTGAGTACTGGCTTCAATTTCTCCGATGGATACTCGACAGGCTCCTCTTTGCGCCGACGCCGTAAATAGGGGTGCACCATGTCGCCTTGAATTGGCCCCGGCCGCACAATGGCTATCTGAATGACCAGGTCGTAGTAATCCGCAGGTTTAAGTCGCGGCAGCATCGCCATCTGCGCACGGCTTTCGATCTGGAATACGCCGATGGTATCGGCACGCTGGATCATCGCGTACGTCTCTTCGTCGTCGGGCTTGATCGTGGCGATGCTTAGCTCCTTATCGCGATATGTCTTCACAAAATCGAAACATTTGCGCAGGCAAGTCAGCATACCCAGCGCCAGGCAATCGACCTTGAGTAACCCCATAGTGTCCAGATCATCCTTGTCCCACTGGATAATGGTGCGATTGGGCATGGCTGCGTTTTCCACCGGCACCAGTTCATGCAGCGGCGCGTCATGGATCACGAAGCCGCCTACGTGTTGACTCAGATGGCGCGGCTTGCCGAGCAATTGCACAGTCAACGCCAGTAGTTTCTGCATGACTGGCGCATCCGGATCGAACCCTTGTTCGCGCAAACGATTGTGCAAAGAAGCATCGCCGAGGCGGAAGAAGCAGCGACCGAGCTTGTCGGTCTGGTCTTCGGGAAGCCCCAAAGCCTTGGCCACATCGCGCACGGCGCTTTTGCTGCGGTAGCTGATGACCGTGGCTGCAATGGCTGCGCGTTCGCGGCCATATTTGTTGTAGACGTACTGGATAACTTCTTCGCGCTTTTCGTGCTCGAAATCGACATCGATATCGGGCGGTTCGTTGCGCTCTACGGAAATGAAACGTTCCGCCAGCAGTGTGACCTTTTCCGGATCTGCATCCGTTACGCCCAGCGTAAAGCACACGATGGAATTGGCGGCCGAACCGCGCCCCTGGCAAAGAATGCTTTGGCTGCGCGCATACCGAACGATGTCGTGCACGGTAAGAAAGAACGCTTCATATTGCTTCTTCTCGATAAGCTCCAGCTCGCGCTCGATAGTGGCCTGATGCTCGGGTGGCACGCCTTGCGGCCAACGCCATGCCGAACCTTCGGCGACGAGATGGCGCAGCCATTGCATGGCTGAGCAACCTTCAGGAACCAGTTCCTTGGGGTACTGGTACTGCAAATCCTCCTTCAAATTGAACGTGCAGCGCTTGGCAATACGCACGCTTTCATCCAGCAGCTCTTTGGGATAAATCTTTTCCAGCGTCGAGCGGCGGCGCAGATGCCGCTCGCCATTGCGGAACAACACGGCACCAGCTTCGGCAATGGTCTTGTGATGCCGAATCGCCGTCATCGTGTGTTGCAGTGGCAGGCATCGACGGCTATGCATATGCACGTCGCCGCTTGCCACACGCGGCAATTGCAGGGCTTCGCCCAGTGACTCGAGCTCGGCCATACGTGCGGCATCATCGCCGTCGCGATGCAGCTCCACTGCCAGCCAAGCACGATCTCCGAAAACCTGCTTTACCCATGCACCGTGCTCGTGGCTTGGCTTGTGCTCGGGAATCCATAGCACCAACGTGCCTGGTACACCGTCGGCCAGATCTGCCTTGACCAGCCGATACTCGCCTTTTTCAGTTGCCCTGCGTCCTTGCGTGATCAGGCGGCACAGCGAGACATAGCCTTGCTTGTTTTCCGCCAGCAGCACCAGCTTGGGGCCGTCGGCAAGCTGGATTTCCGTGCCGGCGATCAGCGGCACTTTCGTATCGCGCGAAGCCTCCCAGGCGCGCACGATACCAGCGAGCGAGCACTCGTCGGTGATCGCCAATGCGGTGTAGCCGCACTCGTTGGCGCGCTCGAAAAGTTCACGCGCACTGGATGCTCCACGCTGGAACGAGAAATCCGACAGGCAATGCAGTTCGGCGTAGTCGCTCATGCGAACCACCCGTGCAACATCCAGCCGGTTGGCTCGTCTTTCGCGCGATACGCCCAGGCGCGTTGCCCTTGGTCCGTTTCAACGATGTAGTAATCGCGGCGCACCGCATCGCCGTCCCACCAGCCGGTTTCCATGCGCTCCGGGCCCGCGAGGATGCGTAGCGCGCCGCGCCATGGCATCGGCTTATCGAGCAACCAGGTGGGACGTGCGCGCGGCTCGATGAAGTCTTCATTTTGCATGGCCACGCGTTGCGAGTACTCGGGGCGTGGATCGCTGGTGGTGCTCAAGCGATAGACCGCGCGGTCGCCAAGCCGCGCGCGCAGGCGTTCGCGCAATTGCTCGAAAGGCAACGCGTTGGCAGGACGTTCGTCGAACAGGTCGCGACCGGCGGGAACGAAGCCAGGCAGGTCGTCGGCGAGCAAACGCAGCGACAAAACCGGCGCAGGCAGTTGCACTTGCTCCAGGCGGCCGCGTGCGGCTTCGAAGAGCACATTGGCATCGCGCTCGGGCGAAAGCATGCCGACCGGCACGTCGGTCACAGCGCGATCACGATGCTCCAATCGCAATGCAAAGCGCTGCACGCCACCATCGCGCCCGGAAAGATACGCCGCCAGATCGCCCGTCATGCGTTTCAGCGGAAACGCCAGTGCCGCGATGTTTTCCACTTCATGCGAAAGCTCGATGCGCCAGTCCACCGTATCGGGCGGCACGTAGAGATCGAGTCCAGGTGGGACGTTGCCCAACAGGCGGTCGATGGTCTGCAGCAGTTCGGCACCGAAACGTCGCTGCAGTCCGTCACGTGGCATGTGCAGCAACTGTCCCAGCTTGCGGATGCCCATGCGCGGCAACGCATCCACGGCGTGTTCGGGCAAGTGGCTTTTCTGTAACGGCACTGCATCGAGTGCACGCTGCATGGTTTCTCGCGTTAGCACGGCCAGTCCGTCGTTCGCGCCGGCAAGCACCCGTGCCGCGTGCGGCGTTGGGGCCGCGGCGATGCGATGGCGAAAGCCAAGCGCCGTGAGATCACAGCGCAGGTTGCGTTCGATTTTCGGCCAATCGCCCAGCAGGTTCTGGCTGCGACTGATTTCCAGCACGATGGCCTGCGGCAGCAATGCCACTTGCGAGCTGTAGCGATACGCCACGCCGCCCAGGAAGCGTTGCCAGCGATCCGCTTCCGCGGCGTCGTAAGGCATGGTTTCGAATTGCGCCAGCAGCGCCTGGGCGGCGGTCAGGCGTTGACCGACGTACAAGCCTGCAGCTTGCGCGGATGCATTGGCGGCAACGACACAACGCGCGTTCGTCGGGCCATCCACCAGCACCAGCGGGCTGTCATCAGTGCGGCGACGGAGAACACCGTCGAGCGCCAAGTGCGGCAATGTGATGCAGACCCACAGCATGACGGATCACTCCCCTCTCCTTTTCGAAGAGAGATATGCGTCGTGCGATGCTGCACCTTCGCGGGAATGACGGTTTTCTGGACTACTGTCATCGTAGCGTATGCTTTGCCATGCAATGGCATGGATCGGCACATTGCCACCCCGGCATTTGCGCACCCAGATCGAGGCCTGCGGCGTGGCAACGAGTTCCAACCGCAAGGCCGCGGGCGATGCATTCGCCAGGTAACGCCGATCGCGAAACACAAAGGCCAGCGCACGGCCGGTATCCGCCGCCACTTGCAGACGGCGCAAGCTGCGATCATCCGCTTGCTGCGGCCACGCCAGCACGGCGGCGCAACTGCCGGAACGCAGCGCTTGCTCAGCAGCCCACAGCACATGTTTCTCGTCTGCATCGACGATTTCCAGATGCTGCAGATTTACGCCTTGCTGCCGCCAGCCCATCGCGCAAGGCACATACGGTGGAGCAATCAGCATGACCGGGCGCTGGCCTTGCGTGAGGCGCGCGAGTGTCGGCAATACCAGGCGCAACTCGCCAACGCCGTCGGCGGGTAGCAGGATTTCCGTGAGCGAGGCTTCGGGCCAGCCGCGTGCCGGCAGCGCTGCATCGAGCTTCGGCCAGCCAGTGGGTTGCCCGCCTTCGACCGGTGCCTCCGCACGGCCGCGCCACACCTGCCGGGCTTCCAGCAGATTCGACAAAGCGACGACCGTACCCATCAGCCGCCTCTCACCAGACCTGCAAACAGTCCTTCGATGGCAAAGTCTTCAGTGGGATCGGGGTCGATCGGCTGATAGCCGGGGCTGTTCGGCAGCAGGCGAATCACATCGCCTTGCCAATACAGCCGCTTGATGGTGAAGCGGTCGCCCGCCACGCGAGCGGCCACCACTTGGCCATGCCGCGCGACCGGGGTGGCGTGCACGGCGACCAGGTCGCCATCCAGGATGCCTTCGTCGCGCATGGAATCGCCGATCACCCGCACCAGGTAATCCGGCTGCAGGCGGAATAGCCAACGCGAGACGCGCAGGCTGCGCTCCACCCGCGATTCGGAAAAGATCGGCTCGCCGGCGGCGATGCGGCCAACCAGAGGGAGCTCGAGGGTATCGGCGGCGAGGGGATCGGTTTCCTGCACCAGCCGGATGCCGCGCGACCGGTTGGGCTCGATCACCAGCCGGCCCTTGGCTTCCAGCGAGCGCACGTGCTTGAGCACGGCGCTCACGTTGGGAATGCCCATGGCCAGGCCGATTTCCTCCAGCGTGGGCACTTCCCCGCCCTGCTCCAGCCGTTCGCGGATGAAGGCGAGGATGTTGGACTGGCGGCTGGTGAGCTGGAGGGTCATGGCGTACATCTTTTCACCTTTTTTGGTGAAAATGAAGTGGCCCGCCGTTCAAACCTTCTCCGCCTTGACGGGGAGGTGTAGAAAGGTCAAACCGGCTCCAGCCAGCCCCACTTGTCCTGCGTCTTGCCGTTGAACAACCCGAAGTACAGCTCCTGCAGGCGACGAGTGAGACGCCCGGCCTTGCCGCTACCGACCTGCTTGCCGTCGATCTCGCGGATGGGGGTGATTTCGGCGGCAGTGCCGCACATCAGCACTTCGTCGGCCAGGTACAGGTATTCGCGCGGGATGTCGCGCTCCACCACTTCAATGCCATCTTCGCGCGCGAGCACCTTGATGGTGTCGCGGGTGATGCCGGCAAGGATGGAGGCGCTGGCCGGCGTGGTATGCAGCACGCCGTCGAAGACCAGGAACAGGTTTTCGCCGGCGCCTTCGCTGAGCAGGCCGCCAGCGGCCAAGGCGATGCCTTCGCCGAAACCGAGGCGGCGCGCTTCACGTGCGATCAACTGGCCGGAAAGATAATTGCCGCCGGCCTTGGCACCGGCCGGGATGGTGTTCGGCGCGAAGCGCTGCCAGCTCGATACGCAAGCAGTGATGCCCACTTCCAGCGCTTCCGGCCCAAGATACGGACCCATCGGCCAGCTGGCCACGGCAACGTCGATCGGCGTTTCGGCGGAAAGCCCGAAACCACCCAGGCCGCGATAAGCGACCGGGCGCAGATAGGCGGCGGAATAGCCGTTCTTGCGGATCACGTCGCGGCACGCTGCCGCCAGTTCTTCCTGCGCGTACGGCAGCACCATGTCGTAGATCTTGGCCGACAGGTACAGGCGCTTTAGATGATCGGTGAGGCGGAAGATCGCCGCGCCTTCCGGCGTGACATAGCTGCGTATCCCTTCGAACACCGAGGAGCCGTAATGCAAGGCGTGCGACATCACGTGGGCGGTGGCATCTTTCCACGGCTTGATCTCGCCGTTCTGCCAAATCCATTCGGGATACTGTTGAGCCATGGGGGATCTCCGGTGGGGGTCGCTCATCATAGCGTGCCGAATCTTTCGAGACCTTTCGTCCGTTTAATCACTTTGCGCCCGCAACCACACACAGCCCGAGCGATGCACGACGTCGAAACGGGTTTGCATCGTTGCGCCGCTGCCGTCGTCGGATTCGGTCTGCACGATCAGCGCTTCACCATGCGCCGACGTCGGGTTGGGTGACGCTGACAAGGCAAGCGCTGAAGCATCAGCTTCATCTTCATCGTTGGAAGTTGATGCGGCGTCGGAAGTGCTTTTCACTTCAATCAAGGGGTGCGCCATCAGGCGCTTGAAGTAGCGGATATCGGCGACGACTTCATCTTTTCCATCGCCATTCCATAGCGTCAAGCCAGCCAGCCGATTGGGATTGCGTTCGGCGAAAGCGTCAATGACCGCTTGCTTGAGTTGCTTTAGATCCGCGGCACACGTTATCGCAGGAGCCTGCAAAGGCGCTGCCGAAACGGATGCACTCGAAGCCGGTGACATGCTTGGCGCAGGCACTGGCATCACCGGTTTGGCATTTACGTCGGCGCACACGCGATCCGTAAAAACGGGGATGCCATCCGCACCCATGCAGCGATGAATGTCACCCTGCGCTTTGACCGCAGAGATGGGTAATAACAACAGTAAAAGGAGCAAGGGCAGATAACGCATCGGGCAAGCATAGCCCGATGCATGAGATGCATCAGTGGAGCTGGTCAAGCACCGCGCGCGTCGCTTTTGCCCGGTTCAGCGTATAGAAGTGCAGGCCCGGCGCACCGCCTTCCAGCAGGCGGCGGCACAGTTGCGCGACCACTTCCGCGCCCATGGCACGGATGGATTCGACGTCGTCGTAATACGCCTGCATGCGCTTGGCGATCCAGCGCGGAATCTCCGCGCCACAGGCATCGGAGAAACGCTTGAGCTGGGCATAGTTGGAAATCGGCATGATGCCCGGCACGATCGGTACCGATACGCCCAGGCTGCGCGCGTCGTCGACGAAACGGAAATACGCATCGGCGTTGAAGAAGTACTGCGTGATCGCCCCGTTCGCGCCAGCATCGACCTTCGACTTGAAATGCTGGAGATCGGCCTGGACGTCTTCGGCCTGCGGATGCATTTCCGGATATGCGGCGACTTCGATGTGGAAATGATCGCCGCAATGTTCGCGAATAAAGCGCACCAGCTCAGCGGCATAACGAAAATCGCCCGGCGAGGCCATGCCCGACGGCAGATCGCCGCGCAGCGCCACGAGACGGCGGTAGCCGGCGGCGCGATAAGTATCGAGCAGATCGGCGATTTCCTTGCGGGTACCGCCCATGCAGGACAGATGCGGCGCTACGTCCAGGCCATGCTGCTGGTGCAGGCGCGCCACGGTTTCGCTGGTATAGCTCAAGGTGGAACCGCCGGCGCCGAAGGTGACGGAGACGTAATCGGGCTTGAGCGCCTTCAGCTCCTTGGCGGTCTTGTCGAGCTGGGTGCGCTGTTCGTCAGTCTTGGGCGGAAAGAATTCGAAGCTGATGGCCGGCATGTTCTAAATCCTTGGCGTCGAGCCGACAGTATATATATCTCTCTTTCGAGATGAAAAGATATATCGCCATATCGAGCATGCGCCGACACACCCACGCGCAACTTCCGGTACGGGCAGCCCAGCCCGGCACGGGCTGACACTACGCATACCGGTCTGTCATCATCGCCGGATTGTGCCGCCTGAGGCGGCCATTCTTTGGCTTTCAGGGAGTGCTCGATGTCTTCTTCCAATGCGATCCGCCGCGATGTGGGGCCGTTTGCCCTCATGCTCACCGGCCTGGGTTCGATCATCGGCTCCGGCTGGCTGTTCGGCGCATGGAAGGCGGCCGGACTGGCCGGTCCAGGCGCCATCTGGGCATGGGTGCTGGGCGCGGCGATCATCATGACCATCGCGCTGACCTATGCGGAACTGGGCGCGATGTTCCCCGAGTCCGGCGGCATGGTGCGCTACGGCCATTATTCGCACGGTTCGCTGGTGGGGTTTATTGCGGCGTGGGCGAACTGGATCGCGATCGTATCGGTGATTCCGGTGGAGGCCGAAGCGTCGGTGCAGTACATGGCCTCATGGCCGTGGGCATGGGCGCAGGACCTGTATCACGTCAGCAATGGGGTCGGCGAACTGAGCCCTGATGGCCTCGCCATCGCGGCGGTGCTGGTGATCATCTACTTCCTGCTCAACTTCTGGAGCGTGAAGCTGTTTGCACACTCCAACACGGCGATTACCGTGTTCAAGCTGGTGGTGCCGGCGGCAACCGGTTTGGCGCTGATCGCCAGCGGCTTTCATCGCGAGAATTTCTCGGTGGGTATCCATGGCGGCAACCATGCGATCGACTTCGCCGCGGTGCTCACGGCAGTCGCGACGGCCGGCATCGTTTTCAGTTTCAACGGCTTTCAGAGCCCGGTGAATCTGGCCGGCGAGGCGCGTAATCCCGGGCGGAGCATTCCGTTTGCCGTGGTGGGCTCGATCCTGCTGGCGACCGTGATCTATGTGATTCTGCAAATTGCCTACCTCGGTGCCGTACCGCAGGACATGTTGGCGAAGGCGGGCTGGCACGGCATCGATTTCCGTTCGCCGTTTGCGGAGCTGGCCATCATCGTCAACCTGCACTGGCTGGCGATGCTGTTGTACGTGGATGCTTTCATCAGCCCCAGCGGTACCGGCATGACGTACACCGCGACCACCGCACGCATGATCTACGGCATGGAACGCAATGGCACGCTGCCGAAGATCCTCGGCCAGGTGCATCCGAAGTGGGGCGTGCCGCGCCCGGCCATGTGGCTCAACCTCGCTGTGTCGTTCTTGTTCCTGTTCTTCTTCCGCGGCTGGGGCACGCTGGCGGCGGTGATCTCGGTGGCGACGATCATTTCCTATCTCACCGGTCCGGTCAGCGTGATGACGCTGCGCCGCACTGCCAAAGAATTACACCGCCCACTGCGCGTGGCAGGGTTGCCGGTGCTTGCCGGCGTGGCCTTCGTCATGGCGACGGAACTGTTGTACTGGGCGAAGTGGCCGCTGACCGGTGAAATCATCTTGTTGATGGTGGTGGCATTGCCGGTGTATCTGTACTACCAGGCTAAATCCGGCTGGCACGATTTTGCTCGCCACCTGAAGGGTGCCTGGTGGCTGATTGTTTATCTGCCCACGATTGCCTGCGTGTCGTGGCTGGGCAGCACCACCTTTGGTGGTCGCGGCTATCTGCCTTACGGCATCGATCTTGTAGTCGTGGCCGTGATTGGGCTGGTGTTCTATTTGTGGGGCGTGAAGTCCGGTTGGCGCACACCCGCCGTAGAAGCCGCGCGGGATACGGCCCACGCGCATCCGGATTTGCCGCTGGTACCGCCAGACGAAGAAGCTGCCGAACGTATCGCACGCAGCTGACGCGTTTTACGCATCATCCCAACGCCAGAATATCGCCCAGTAACGCCTGCGCGGTGACTTCGGGGCCAGCACCCGGCCCTTGGATCACCAGCGGTTGCGTGTGATAGCGCGTGGTGGTCAATGCAAATTGATTATCCGTGCCGTACAAGCGTGCAGCGGGATGCGTCAGTGGCACTTCGGTAATGCCCACGCGTGCGCGCCCGCGTTGATTGAGGCGCGCAAGGAAACGCAGTACATGTCCACGCTCATGTGCCGCTTCATGCAGGGCAGCCAGCGGTTCGTCCAGTTCTTCCAGACGTGCAAGGAATGTCTCGGTGGAGATATCGCGCAGGCTTTCCGGCACCAGGCTTTCCACGACGACTTCGTCATGGCCCAGGGCGAAACCGGCATTGCGCGCGAGGATCAGCAGCTTGCGCGCCACGTCTTCGCCGGAAAGATCGGCGCGCGGATCCGGCTCCGTATAGCCTTGCTTGCGCGCTTCGCCCAACAACTCGGAAAACGGTCGGCTACCGTCATACGTGTTGAACAGATAGGAAAGCGAACCGGAAAACACGCCTTCCAAAGTAAGGAGGCTATCACCGCAGTCACACAGGCGCCGTAGCGTGGAAAGCACCGGCAAGCCTGCGCCCACCGTGGCGGAATCGCCGTAACGTCCACCCGCCGCACGCGCAGCTTGTAGCGCACGCCAGCCGGAGAGATGGCCGCCCGCCAGGGATTTGTTGGCGGTGACGACGTGGTAGCCACGAGCCAACCAATCCGCGTGACGCGATGCCAGCTCGGAGGACGCGGTGGCATCGACGATGACTTTCAGCGTTGCATGATGCGCATCCAGCGCCGACAGCAAGGCTGCATCGTCACGCGGCGCGCCTTCGCGCTTCAGCCGCTCGCGCAGGTCGCGCGCAGCAAGTTGCGCGGCTTCGACTTGTTGCTTGCGTGAGTTGGCGGCGCCGACCAGATGCAATCGCTTCGATACGGGCGTGCATAGCAGCTTGAGAAACGCACCACCCACGACGCCAGTACCAAGCAATACCAGTGCGGCCTCCTGCGGTGCGACGGGTGCTGTCTTGGAAACAGAAGCTTCCGCCAGCACCGCGCTCATGCAAGCACCCGTCGTTTCGAGGCGTTCTCGCCCACCGTTTGCGCGCGCTGCAAACCAGCCGCTAGGTCGCGCAACAAGTCGTCGCCATCTTCGATGCCGATCGACAAGCGCAGCAATGTGTCGGCAATACCAGCCGCGCGCCGCGCCTCCGGTGCCATCGCGGCATGGGTCATGGAAGCAGGATGTGCGACCAGGCTTTCCACACCGCCAAGCGATTCGGCCAGCGAGAAGTATTCCAGACCATCCACGAAGGCTTCGATCTGCGGCACGTCGCCGTGCAGTTCAAAACTCAGCATGCCGCCGAAACCTTGCTGTTGGCGTGCCGCCAATGCATGTCCTGCATGCTGGTCCAGGCCGGGGTAATACACCTTCCGCACGGCGTCGTGCTGATCGAGATACGTGGCGATGCGTTCTGCGTTTTCCTGATGTTGGCGCAGGCGTACGCCAAGTGTGCGCAGGCCACGCAAGGTGAGGAAGCTGTCAAACGGCGCGCCGGTGAGACCGTTGCAATTGCCCCACCACTTCAGCTGTTCGGCGACCGCAGCGTCACGCGCCACGACAGCACCGCCAACGACATCGCTATGACCGTTGATGTACTTGGTGGTGGAGTGCACGACGACGTCTGCGCCGAGTGCGAGCGGCTGCTGCAACGCCGGCGAGAGGAAGGTGTTGTCCACCACCACCAAGGCGCCGACGGCATGCGCCGCCTGTGCGACGTGGCGAATGTCGGTAATGCGCAACAGCGGATTCGACGGCGTTTCCACCCACACCAGCGCTGGCTTCAATGCCAAGCCTTCGGCCAGCGCGTAGTTGTCGGTGAGGTCGATGAAGCGAACGCTGAAGCGCCCTTTCTTCGCCCAGGCGTCAAGCAAGCGCCACGTACCGCCGTAGCAATCATGTGCCGCAAGCACGGTGGCGCCGGCCGGAACCAGCTCCAACGCAAGCGCCACGGCCGCCATGCCACTGGCCGTGATCACCGCGCCGGCACCTTGTTCAAGTTCGGCTAGCGCGTTGCCAAGCAGATCGCGCGTGGGATTGCCGCTGCGCGAGTAGTCATACGCGCGCTTGCCGCCCAGGCCGGTGAAACTGTAGTTGGTGGACAGATGCAGCGCTGGCACGACCGCGCCGTGCTGTGTGTCCGACTCAATGCCTGCGCGCACGGCACGGGTACTGGCGGCGGCGTCCTTTGCGATATCAGCGCACATGATCAAGCTCCACGACGACAGGAAATGGCTTGGCGCAGCAGCGGCGCCAGTTTGCTGGTTTCTTTCAGGAAGGCATCGTGGCCGTAGGGCGAGTCGACCACTTCCAGCGTGGCCGAACCACGCAGGCGACGCTGCAATTCGCACAGGTCAGCCAGCGGCACGAGGCGATCGGAAGGAAAGCCAATCAGTGTTGCCGGCACGTTGATGGATTCCGGCGCGACATCGTGCAGATCGATGGATTCGGATAGCGCAAGAAAGCGCTCCAGATCGAAGCGCTGGACGAAGCTGCGGCCGGCGTGTTCCAGATAATCTTCGACCGGAAAATGAAAGCGGCCTTCGCGATAATCCGGTGTGCCATCAAAGCGGCGCGCGAATTCCTCGCTGCCACGATAGGTGGTCATTGCCAATTGACGTGCGAGCGAAAGCGCTTCATTGATCTGGCCTGAGGCTTGGCCCAGGCGCAGGATCTGGCGTTGGATCGCACGCTGTGCCGTGGCCATCGGATGGGCACGATGAGCGCCGGCGAGCAGAACCAGCTTGTCGAGCTTGTCCGGATGACGCGCGGCAAAGGCAAGGGCGGCCATTGCGCCGTAGGACGATCCAACAAAAGCAGCGACGCAGCCAATACCAAGCGCATCCACCAGGCCCGCCAAGGCGTCGGCCTGGTCCTCGCTGGAGATGGCGCGCGGGTGGTTTTCGAAATCAGACGGGGTCAGCCAGTCGATGCTGAGTACGCGGCAATGTGCCAGATCGACAGCGTGGCCTGGCCCCACTAACTCGGACCACCATCCGGGCTGGTCTTCGGCGCCGGCCACGTAGCGGTCTGCAGAGATGCCACCCTGCACGATGATCGTCGGCGCATCGGGCGCGCCCGTCCACTGGTAACGCACATCCACATGGCTGGTGCCATGGCCGTACTTCGGCTGCAGGGACAGGCGGCGGGAGCTGCGCTGCTCGGTAAGCCCGTTGCGCGGATGCAAGGACACGACCACGGCAGTGGGACGATCTTCAAGGGAGGAGTTGGCGAGGTGCGGCATCTTCAGTTCTCCGTTTGCATCGCCCTGCGGAGAACCTGGGAGGAGTTGTCGCCGGATGCTCCATGCATGACATGGACTGACGACACCCCATCTCTCGGTCGGCGCTTACGCACCCCGCAGGAGTTAGCACCGTTGCAGGTTTGATCCTGCAGGTTGCCCCGGCTTCAAAGGGCCTGTCCCTCAGCCGGTCTCGATGAGTGGAAACGACTATACATACGGCTTTTTTTACCGTCAATGGACGTTTAGACGTCTAAACGTAAAAACACCTCGAAAGTACTGCGGATTTCCAGCATATGGGAAAAGACCATATGTGCGACGTACCGCCCGAGGCCGGACGGTGGCGGACGGGCCTGCTCGCGCTATCCTCACGCCTGTTTCGTTGATGGCGGTCACACTGCATCCCATGAGCATCAAGCCCGATCTGTCCTCTGCCGTCGGCCACACCCCGCTGCTGCGCCTTCGCCACGCCTCGGCGTTGACCGGTTGCGAGGTGCTGGGCAAGGCTGAGTTTCTTAATCCGGGCGGGTCGATCAAGGACCGCACGGCGCTGGGGTTGATCCTGGATGCCGAACGCCGGGGCTTGCTGCGGCCGGGCGGCACGATCGTGGAAGGAACCGCCGGGAATACCGGGATCGGGATGGCGCTGATCGGCGCGAGCCGCGGTTATCGGTCGGTGATCTTTATGCCGGAGACGCAGAGCCGGGAGAAGATCGACGCTTTACGCGTCGCAGGCGCAGAAGTACGACTTGTCCCAGCGGTGCCGTTCAAGGATCCCAGGCATTACGTCCATATCGCTCGCGCCTACGCTGAAAGCCTGAACGAGCGGGCGCCGGGCAGCACCTGGTTTGGCAACCAATTCGACAACACCGCCAATCGGGATTGGCACGAAGCGACCACTGCCGTTGAAATCTGGGAACAGACAGAGGGCAAGGTTGACGGCTTTGTGTGCTCGGCCGGTACGGGAGGCACCCTGGCCGGCGTGGGCACGGCATTGAAGGCCCGCAAGGCGGGGATAAAGATCGGGCTTTCCGATCCTACGGGTTCGGCGCTGGCCCACTATGTGCAACGTGGCGAACTGGTGGCGGAAGGGACGTCCATTAGCGAAGGCATTGGCTCGAGCCGCATCACGGCGAACTTTCAGGACGCGCCGATCGATCTGGCCTGGTCGATTCCGGATCAGGAATCCGTACCGTTGCTGCATCAGCTGTTGCGCGAGGAGGGTTGGTGCGTGGGTGGCTCCAGCGGCGTCAACCTGGCTGGGGCCATTCGATTGGCGCAGGCACTGGGACCGGGGCACACCGTCGTGACTATCTTGGCCGATGCGGGAACGCGCTATCAGGCCAAGCTGTTCAATCCGCCATTTCTGCGGGAGAAGAACATTCCGGTTCCCGACTGGCTTGCGCAGTCGTTTGGTAGCTAAGACAGCTATTCGCATCCCATGCGCCCTACCATGCTGCGGGGTCGAGAGAGCTAGGGCGTGTTAACACTATAGATGCTTGACCGTATACTTCGACGATGGAAATCA
>NZ_DAIOEU010000081.1:0-18461 GCF_036746095.1 Dyella sp. | reverse complement strand
GTTGTGGCAGAAGACGACTTCTTCGTGGCCTGTTTTAGCGATGGTTTCGAAAATCATTGGAACTTGAACTCCACGTTTGACGGTGCTGGGGAAGGCACTCGAATGGGAAAGCGTTGGCCCCGCCAAGGACCTGACGCCTGAAACTCAAAACCCCAGCAAAGAGGCTGGGGCGGTGAGTTATCCGAATAATTCTAGTACGAGCGATGAAGGCACCGCTTTCGCATCGCAGCAAACAAAAAAACGCTCCGCAGGCTGCGGAGCGTTTTTTGTTTACGTGAAAGCGATGTGTTTACCCTTGAACCCAAACGCCTACGCGCAAGTGCCAGCCATCGGGACGATGTTCCCAATGATGCGGCACGTAGTGATAGCCAGGGCGCACCGGCTCCCAGTGACCATGCATCGCAACGTAGCGGCCGCCGTCCCAATGCCAGTAGCCGCGTGCCCACACGTAACCCGGACGCGGTGGCGGTACTTGTTCAATCACTTCCACCGGCGGCGGTTGCGGAGCAATCACCTCCACCACGTGCGGCGGCGGCGGTGGCGCAACGTACACGACACGACGTGGCCGCGGCGCTGGTTGTTCCACCACACAACCGGCAAGCGTGGCTGCCACGCCGGCCACAACCAGCAAGGATGCAAAACGTAATGACATTGAAGCCCCCAGGGAATTGGATCGGAGCTGCCGATCCGGTCAGCGCCACATGCAAGTCTAGTTGGCGAAGCTGGCGCGGAGCCTGCGCTTGGACATGCGAGGAAGCGCAGGTTTTTGCGGAGAATCGAACCATCAGCGACCCCAGCGGCCATCACGCCAGTACCAATTCGGTCCACGGCGCTCCCACACACCCGGATACCAGCGATAACCCGGACGCGCACGCACCCACGCACCTGGTACCCACACGTAGCGATGCGCGCGTGGCTGCCAACGCCAATACCCTTGCGTCCACATCCAACCGGGACGGCCCGGCGGTACACGCTCAAAACGCGGCGGCGGTGGCGCGACATTGATGCCTACGCCCACTCTGATTTGCGCGGAAGCCGGCGGCGTGTAGCTCACGCTGGCCAGCGCAAGGCCAATACCTGCAACAAAGGCCAGTTTGCGGGTGATGCTGATCATGGGTCTCTCTCCTTAAAGTGCGGCAGCTGCACGTGGACGGCTGTCGAATTGGGGAACGCGAGCGTGTCTGATCGTGTTGACGTGATTGCTTTGGCTGGTTCAGGTAGCAGCAGAAGTATTTGCGATGGTCGTGCAAGCTGGGGGGGGGAACGGCGACTTGGTTTTTGTTTTGCGTGGTGGCGAGAGTGTGCCCCCCGCCTCTCCCTGGATGGCCAATCTCGCCTCACGTCATTCCGGCGAACGCCGGATGACGAGAGGGGGAATCTCCTGCAGGGCGGGCGCGCCCAACGGGCCCACGTGATTTGGCCGCTTTCGCCACTAGAAATAAAACGAACGATCGTGCTATTTTGCTGGCCATGAGCCCAGCCATCACCCCCAGCAAAGGCGCCGCCACCCGCGAGCTGATCCTCGACCACGCCTACGAATTGGCCCGCCAGGACGGCCTGGAGGGCCTCTCGATCGGCGCCCTGGCCCTTGGTGTCGGCATGTCCAAGAGCGGTGTGTTCGCCCATTTCGGCTCCCGCGAAGACCTGCAACTGGCGTTGCTGGAAGCTACCGGCAAACGTTTCGCCAGCTTCGTGATGGCGCCGGCCCTCAAGCAGCCGCGTGGGTTGCAGCGTTTGCGCACCATCGTGGAACGCTGGTTCGAATGGGGGCGTATTCACCAGAGTGGATGCGTGCTGGTCAGTGCGGTGACGGAGTACGACGGCCGCGACGACGGTCCGCTGCGCACCTGCGTCAAACAGCAGCAGTCGACCTGGCGCAGCGAATTGGCTCGTGCGATTCGACTGGCTATGGAGGTGGGCGATCTGCGCACCGACGTCGAGCCGGACCTGCTCGCATTTGAAATCTATGCCTTGATGCTCGGCCTGCACCATGACGCCGGGCTGTTCGGTTTTGAACAAGCCAGCCGCCACGCCCATGCGGCCGTCGATCGCCTGTTTGCCAGTTATCAGCCCTGAACCCCCAGGAGCACGCCATGACACGCCAGACTGCAAACCCACGCCGCCGTTCTCCGCACTCCAGCTTCAAGCTTGGCGTCGTACGCATCGGATTCGCCGTAGGCGGCCGGCTTGCACCCAAGCGAACCGTGGACCGCGCCGCGCGTTTGTTCGGCACCCCGTTCGCCAGCAGCCGCGCGCGTTCGCGCGCCGCGCAGCCGGATAGCGACATGCAGCGCGGCGAACTGCGCATCAACGCCCAATCCATCGCTACCTACGTATGGGGCGACCCCTCCATGCAACCGTATGCATTGCTGGTGCATGGCTGGTCCAGCTTCGGCCTGCGCTTTCTGCCATGGATCGTGAAGCTGCGCGCACTGGGTTTTGCAGTGGTGACGTTCGATCAGCCCGGCCACGGCGCCAGCAGCGGCAACTTCTGCACCTTGCTGGATTTCATCAACACCGTGCGTGCGGTAGGAAAACACTTCGGCAACGCCGCGTTGGCGGTCGGCCATTCCATGGGCGGTGCCGCGGTGGCACTGGCGCAGGATGTGGAATGGCGTGCGCAACGCCTGGCATTGATTGCGCCTGCCGCGGACATCGAAGCCGCGGCCAATCGCTTCATCCGCTTCGTGCGGCTGGGCGAGCACCTGCGTGAGCCGTTCCTTTCCTGGTACGCAAAACGAACCGGCGTCCATGCACGCGACCTGACCGTGCACCATCACGTACTGTCGCTTGGCCAGCCGGGTTTGATCGTGCACGACCTCGACGATCGCGAAGTGCCGTGGGAAGAGGGCGAGCGTTATGCGCGGTATTGGCCGGGTGCGCGATTGCTTACCACGCAGGGACTTGGGCATCACCGCATCCTGGATGCGGCGGAAGTGATCGAGGCAACGCTGGCGTTTGTGCGTGGTGAAAATGTGGGCGATCGTGTAGTGGCCTCGCCGAATTTGCCATTCGGCTTGGCGTAGTCAACCACCTCACCGTCATTCCGGCGAAAGCCGGAATCCAGTGTAAATGCGCTGTGCGAAGCACTCGACATAAAAGAATGTTATGTGTGCTTCGCACGGTTTATTTGTACTGGATTCCGGCTTTCGCCGGAATGACGGTGAGGCAAGAGTAAGCGTCACGGCGACAACCCACAAAAAAACCTACCCCGCTCACACGGGGTAGGTTCCATCACAACCAACACTCACACCCGGTTGTAACACGCCTCGTCCAACACCCCTTCCGACTTCGCCACCATCACCGCCGTCACCGTATCGCCGGTCACGTTCGCCGACGTGCAGCCCATGTCCAGCAAGCGATCCACCGCTGCAATCACCGCAATCACTTCCAGCGGCAAACCCGCCGACGCCAGCACCAGGCTCATCACCACCAGCGCCGCGCCCGGCACACCTGCCGCACCGATCGAGGCCAGCGTGGTGGTAACCACCACCATCACCATCTGCATCAGCGACAACTCAATGCCATACGCATTGCTGGCAAAAATCGCCACCGTACCCAGATAAACCGCCAGCCCCGACATATTGATGGTGGAGCCCAGCGGCAACACGAAACTGGCCACGCGCGGATCCACGCCAAGGCGTTGCTGCGTGTTTTCCAGATTCAGCGGCAAGGTTGCCGCACTGCTGGCCGAGGAGTAGGCAAACAACTGCACCGGTATCACCTTGCGCAGGAACGGCAGCGGATTGAGGCGGAACATCATCAGCATCAACGCACACAACACCAGCATGAAGAAGATCATCACCGCATAGGCCACCGCCACCAGCGCGCCGAGGTGACCAAGTACCGAAAAACCATGGTCGGCCGTGACGTAAGCCATCAGGCCGAACACGCCGATCGGCGCAAACTTCAGCACCATGCCGATCAGCTTGAACACCACCGCCGACATGCCCTCAAAGAAGTTGCGCACCGGTGCGGCTTTCTCGCCCGTCAGGTTGATCGCCAGGCCAAACAACACCGCAAACACGATCGTCGGCAACAAGGCGCCATCCGCAAACGATTTGAACGGATTGGAAGGAATCGCACCCAGCAGCGCATCCTTGATGCTGGTCGACTGCTCCGCCACCGCGTCGCTCGCGCCGACGGTGAGGCCAAAACCGCTGCCCACGTGGAAGAAACTTGCCGCGCCCATGGCCAGCACCGCCATGATTGCCATCGATACCATGTAAATGGCAATCGACTTCCACGCAATGCGCCGCATCGCCGCCAGGTCGGTAAGCGAAGTAATGCCGCACACCACCGACACAAACACCACCGGCACCACGCACATGCGGATCAGCGACATGAACACGTCACCCAGCGGTTGCAACATCTTGGCCGGTTCACCAAAGAAATGTCCGATGGCAAGGCCAAGCAGCATCGCGATCAGAATCTGATGCCACATCTGCAAGCTGAATCGTTTCGCCGAAGTGATGGATGAAGTCATGGGTGTGTCCCGATGGAAAAGTGCGAGTCGAGCATGCGATGTGCTCTGCGCGGTTTAGAGAAATCTCAATGGAAGTTGGGCGACTGCTGAAAATTTTGTTATTCGTTATGAAGACGATGCCCGCCGTAGCGTGTGCATCCCCTCACCGCCGCCATTCCGCGAAAGCGGGAATCCATGTTGCCCTGAATGGATTCCCGCTTCCGCAGGAATGGCGGCCAAGCAAGAAGTGCAGCGCAAGCGTGTGAAGCAGGCGTTGCACCCGCTCAGAAAGCTATAGATGGCAGCCACCGCTGTCTGCCAGCGATAGACCACAAGCGTTCCACCCACAACCCCACTAGAATAGTTGCACTTGGAACATCCCCGTTCTCGGAGTCCCCATGAGTTCCCCCGCCAAGCACGTTCCTGCCACCGCCGCGCAGCCTGAAACCAGTCCGCTGCGCTTCGTTACCGCCGCCAGCCTGTTCGATGGCCACGATGCCGCCATCAACATCATGCGCCGCATCATTCAATCGCAGGGCGCGGAAGTCATTCACCTGGGGCACAACCGCTCGGTGGAAGACGTGGTGCGTGCTGCATTGCAAGAAGATGCCGACGCCATCGCGCTGTCCTCCTATCAGGGCGGCCACGTCGAGTACTTCAAGTACATGGTGGACATGCTCAAAGAGCGCGGCGCCGCCCACATCCGCGTGTTCGGCGGCGGCGGCGGCACCATCACCCCGGAGGAAATCCGCGAGCTGCAAGCCTACGGCGTGGAACGCATCTACCACCCCAACGACGGCATGAAGCTCGGCCTGGTGGAAATGATCGAAGACGTCATGCACCGCGCCGGCAACGCCGCCGCGCAGCGCGAGCAGAACGATGCCATCGTTCCCGCCGACATCACCATCGACAACGAAATCAGCATCGGCCACATGCTCTCCGCCATCGAAGAGAGCAAGCTGAGCGACATCGAACTCGCGCACCTGCGCAAGGAATGGTCGCTCGCCGGCAAGCACACTCCCGTGCTCGGCATGACCGGCACCGGCGGCGCCGGCAAATCCTCCGTGGTGGATGAATTGCTGCTGCGCTTCCTGCACGCCTTTCCGCAGATGCGCATCGCCGTGCTCGCCGTCGACCCCACGCGCCGCCGCAGCGGTGGCGCACTGCTCGGCGACCGCATCCGCATGAATGCGCTGCGCAGCCATCGCGTCTACATGCGCTCCATGGCCACGCGCCGCCAGAACGCCGCTACCAACGAAGTGCTGCACGACTGCATCAGCTTCCTGAAGAGCCAGCCGTACGACCTGGTCATCGTGGAAACCGCCGGCATCGGCCAGAGCGATTCGGAAATTGTCGACCTGGTCGACTTCCCCGTCTACGTGATGACCAGCGACTACGGCGCCGCCAGCCAGCTCGAAAAAATCGACATGCTCGATTTCGCCGAACTCGTCGTGCTCAACAAGTTCGACAAGCGCGGCGCGGAAGACGCGCTGCGCGATGTGCGCAAACAGTGGAAGCGCAACCGCAACGCCTTCACCCTGAAAGACGACGACGTGCCGGTGTATCCCACCATCGCCAGCCAGTTCAACGATCCGGGCGTCACCTGGATGTTCACCAACCTGTGCCACCTGTTGCGCGACAAGCTGGCATCGAAAGGCGGCGAGCACGCCATCGAATCCGCCCACTGCGATTTCAAGCCAAATCTGGATGTATCGCTGAAAGAACCGCGCGCCACCGTACTCATTCCCGGCGCACGCGTGCGTTACCTCGCCGAAATCGCCGAGCAGGGCAGGGGCATCAATGCCGAGATCGAGCGCGAAGCCGAATTCGCCAGCAAGGCGCAGCATTACTACGAGTCGCTGAAAGAACTAGGCGATCCCAAGCTCCCGCGCGAACTGGAACGCTACGACCACGACGACCTCCACCCCTCCGAACACTCCAACAACGTCGTCCCGGCGCAGGCCGGGACCCAGTCAAATACGCCGCGCGAAGCGCACGACATAAAAACAACGTCACTGGACCCCGGCCTTCGCCGGGGCGACGAAATCGTGGATCGTTCGCTGCTACTCCTCCGCCAACGCTACAACGCCGCCCTCCGCGAACTCAGCCACGAAGCCCTGCACCTCCTGCGCGACTGGCCCAAGCTCTACAAATCCGTCACCGACGACGTCAACGAATACAAAGTGCGCGACAAAGTGATCCGCGTAGAAAACTACCGCGTATCACTCAGCCACCAAAAAATTCCAAAGGTTTCGCCGCCCAAAACCAAAGACTGGGGCGACCAGCTGCGCTTCCTCATGCGCGAAAACCTGCCCGGCCACTACCCGTACACTGGCGGCGTGTACCCCTATCGCCGTACCGGCGAAGACCCCACCCGCATGTTCGCCGGCGAAGGCACGCCCGAGCGCACCAACCGCCGCTTCCACTACCTGAGCCAGGGCGGCGCCGCCACGCGCCTCTCTACCGCGTTCGATTCCGTCACCCTGTACGGCGAAGATCCCGCGCCGCGCCCGGACATCTACGGCAAGATCGGCAACTCCGGCGTCAACATCGCCACCCTCGACGACATGAAGAAGCTGTACTCCGGCTTCGACCTCAGTGCGCCGAGCAGCTCCGTCTCGATGACCATCAACGGCCCCGCGCCGATCATCCTCGCGATGTTCATGAACACCGCGATCGACCAGAACGTGGAGAAATACCTCAAGGCCGATAACGCGCGCTGGGCCGCCGCGCAAAAGCGCATGGACGAACTCTTCGCCGGCAAAACGCGCCCCGCGTATTCCGGTGATCTGCCCAAGGGCAACGAAGGCCTCGGCTTGAATCTACTCGGCGTCACCGGCGACCAGCTCGTCGACGCCGAAACCTACGCGCGCATCAAAGAAGAAACCCTGCAAACCGTGCGCGGCACCGTGCAGGCCGATATCTTGAAAGAAGACCAGGCGCAAAACACCTGCATCTTCAGCACCGAATTCGCGCTGCGCATGATGGGCGACATCCAGCAATACTTCGTCGACCACAAGGTGCGCAACTTCTATTCGGTCTCCATCTCCGGCTATCACATCGCCGAAGCCGGCGCCAACCCGATCAGCCAGCTCGCCTTCACTCTCAGCAACGGCTTCACCATCGTCGAGTATTACCTCGCGCGCGGCATGAATATCGACGATTTCGCGCCGAACCTGAGCTTCTTCTTCTCCAATGGCATGGACCCGGAATACACCGTGATCGGCCGCGTCGCCCGCCGCATCTGGGCCCGTGCCATGCGCGAACGCTACGGCGCCAGCGCCCGCAGCCAGATGATGAAGTACCACATCCAGACCTCCGGCCGCTCCCTGCACGCGCAGGAAATCCAGTTCAACGACATCCGCACCACCCTGCAAGCGCTGTATGCCTTGTTCGACAACTGCAACAGCCTGCACACCAACGCCTACGACGAAGCCATCACCACGCCAACGGAAGAAAGCGTGCGCCGCGCCGTCGCCATCCAGATGATCATCAACAAAGAACTCGGCCTCAACTTCAACGAGAACCCCTGGCAAGGCAGCCACATCGTCGACACCCTCACCGATATCGTCGAAGAAGCCGTCTACAAGGAATTCGAAGCCATCAGCGAACGCGGCGGCGTGCTCGGCGCCATGGACACCATGTACCAGCGCGGCAAGATTCAAGAAGAATCGATGTACTACGAGCAGAAAAAACACGACGGCAGCCTGCCGCTGATCGGTGTCAATACCTTCCTGCCCAAGGATCACGGCGGCGAGATTGCTACCGAGATCGAGCTTATTCGTTCGACGGAAGAAGAGAAGGGGCAGCAGATTGAGAACGTGCAGGCGTTTGGTAAGGCCCGCAACATGCTGGCGCCCGATAGCCTCAAGAAACTGCAAGTAACGGCACGCGAACGCAAGAATGTGTTTGAGCAGTTGATGGAGGCGGTGAAGTACAACTCGCTGGGGCAGATCAGCCACGCGCTTTATGACGTGGGTGGCGAATATCGGCGGAACATGTAAGTGATTAAGTTAATCGCGGCCAGGCCGATGGGCGATTACCCGCTCGAACTGCACTTTTTCGACGGTGCGACGGGTATTTACGACTTTGGCCCTATCGTGGAAACGGCTACCGCCATGACGGCCCCTCTAAGCGATCCTGCTTTCTTCGCACGCCACTACATAGAATTCGGTGCTCTGGCGTAGCCCAATGGCCTCGATTTCAGTGCTGGATCGCTGTATCGACGCTTGCAGGATGCAGGGAAGCTGAAACACGCTGTCAGAGCAGCATAGAGTACTTGTCCGCCACGATGTCTGGCGCTGTGGCCCGGTCGCTTTACGTGACGGAGTGCTGAGTCCATAAGGTTGACGCGAGATATGGCCACCACGGCCCGGCTCCCTCTCCCCTCCGGGGAGAGGGTTGGGGTGAGGGGCTGTGCAGCGCGCCATCTTCCATCTAGCCAAGAACCACCCCCTTGCAAAAACCGGGCAAAGGGCGAGTTCGCTCCGAACCGGATCGTAACCAACCCTCAAACACCGTTACCCCGGAGAACGCCGGGGCCCAGCGACTTTGATAGTAGGCCCCACAGCAGGATCAGCTCGCGCCTGCTGCAAACAAACCCCATGACTAACCTGAGTAACGCAATAGCCCGCAGCGCTTGTTGAAGCCAATCAGCGATTACACGCCTTGATATCCCGCGCAGTTCAGCCGCAAACTAAATGCGGGTAGGCCATTCGCCAGCAAACACAGGCCATGGCCGAGACGAGTGATTGCTATCGCTCGCATGGGATGTAGAACGAAAGGGAAACAGGGGCTATGGATTTTCGATTGACGAAGTGGCGCATGCTGCGCCTTTTGTTCGCGGCTTGCGGCCTGTTTGCTGCGTTGCCGGTCATGTTGGTTGCGTACCCCACGACGGTAGCGGATCCCTCCATCGTCCGCCCCGCATTGGCGACAAAGCCTGCGCTTGTTTATCCACCCGAGGCTATTCGACAGCGTCATCAGGGCACGGCGATGGTGTTGCTCATTGTTGATGTGCATGGCATACCGCGAAACATACGGATCCAACGCAGTAGCGGGTTTTCAGAGTTGGACAAGGCGGCACTCGAAGCCGTACAGCACTGGACCTTCAAACCGGAACTCAAGTACGGCATGCCCACCGAGGCAGAAGTAGCCATCCCGGTGTCTTTCAATCTGAACGTGCTGGGAGATGATCTGCCCATAGCAGTGAGCGCCTTGAGCAACGAACTGTTCCGCATCTGGTTGCCGAATGGAGACGCGTTCACCGCGTCGCTGGAAAATGGCAACCTCGCCCTTGAGCACTACGCCCCGTTCAAGCTCGGGCCAGGGCAGCATGTCTTTCCGACGCCGCCGTCCAATGCAAGCAGCTATGCGCAAACACTGGAAACGGCCTATCACGACGCCTACGTTGCAGCCATCCATCATGGGGAGCCACCGGCGTCGCGCTGTCTGATCAACTGCCTGCGCACGCTGAGGATGGTTTTCTATGATGGAGCCACCGTTTTTCTAAATGTGCAGGATGAGAGTTCCGAGGCAGTCCTGCTGGCCTTGTATGGACTGCCGACACCCGACGACGCGCGTGCGGCGGGCGCTATGACGGCGTATCTGCACCAGCATCCCGGATTGGAATTGAATAACTGGGAACTGCGGGACAAAGCAGGCGCCACTGTGAAGTCGGCGCTCCTGTATTACTACGATCTACCAAAGGGTGCAGCCGTCGCCTTGAGCAGAATGTCCATAGCCCCTCCACCGCCTTCACCGCCAGTTCCTCCCTCCAGCACTGACGGTATAGAAGCATCGGCGGATGTCTGCCGACGCACGATGGTTCGTGAGGCCGAACACACTCTGGCTGATTCGGCCGCGCAGATACCGGTAGTCACCGTCGTAGTCGATCGTAGTGGCCAGGTTGCGCGCGAATGGATCGCGCGCTCCAGTAATTCCAAGTTCGTGGATGTTTCTGCGCTCAATGACGCAGCGCATTGGACCTTTAATGGAATTGCCTGCGAAGGCCAGCGGGTGACTGAATCGGTGGGTATTGCAAGGCAATAAAGCAGTGGAGAAGCTCCAATGACTGGCGTCAACACTTCTTGCTGAAGGATCCTGACAGCGAGATCACTACCGAGATCGAGTGGATCCGTTCGACAGAAAGAGAAGGAGTAGCACATTGCGAATGTGCAGACGCTTGACGATAAGGGCTCGACGAGAAAGGTCGGAGGTAATTATTAAGGTTTCTGTTTGTAGCGCCATCAAAAATAGCTATTTCCAGACGATTGGAGCAAGCTCGAGTGACTTTACTAACGCAAATCTTAGTAAATTGCCTTAAGGCAACACTGAATAGGCCGTCCGCCGGCGAACGACGCGAAACCGGGGGCGTAGCCCACTTCAAGTTTGAAGCGCAAGCAAGCACACTCTGGCTCTAAATTTTGTGGCGCAGGGAAAAAAGGGTCTTTCCCAGTGGCGTCAGATGGCGCATGATTTGTCGGTGCCGAAAGGTGGCACAAAAAAGGGGTAAGCGGGTAATGCAGGGCTGGACATGAGGTTTGTCCAGTGCGACGCGCGTCCTTGCGAACGTCGATCACGATACAGGGGAATGTATGAAGTTCACGGTTAATTTGCGCATAGCGCTTTGTGCAGTTGTTGCCAGCTTGATTTCCGGATGTGTCAATCCGGTGCAAATCAAGAATGTTCAAGAAGACAAAGCCGGCTATCTCACCGATCATTTCTCGCCGGACAATCTGCCGGGGCCGGTTCGCAAGACCATCAGCGAAGCGGACGGAGGGCGGCTCAATTTCAAGCGCATTGTCTATCGCCAGACATGGACCTTGAACGTCGACGACAAGAACAAAACCACAACCATGGATGAAGCCACCACGCTTACCAATGCGGGCGGTGGCTTTGTGGAGTTCCTGTCGGAGAATTCGCGCAATGGCGTTCCCATGAGCCAGATGTACAAGCTGAGTTACAGGAATTTGGTTCCTCTAAAGTCGCAAACCATGAATCTGTCAGCACGCGTTGCTCCTCTCCTTATGGAGGTGAAGAACTTCAAGCATTTTGACCCGATTACTTCGCTACGGAATGGCCTTGAGTATGAATTCCAATATGGAACGTCAGTGCAGATTATGAACTTTCGAGATGGGCGCACCTCATGTGTACGAGGAGACGCTAAGCCTGCTACGGACGTGTACGCGTCACTATCAGGCGAAGCCTGGGACGTGGTCTGCACGGAATACAACATGAATGGCGTGCCGCAGAGCAAGAGGCGCTATGTTTACCTCGATAAATATGGTGTCGCCATCAGCGTTCACTCTGAGCTCTCCACGGGAGTGAGCGATGCAAAGATCACTTCGATAATTATCGAGTAGGACGAGCGTGACGTGTAGCGTCACGTTCATTTCTTGAAGAAAGCGGTCGAAAAAAAGGGGTAGGTTCATCTATTGAAGAACGGGGTCAGGTTCTGAGGTTTCCCCACGTTTTTCATCGTATCCTCAATATGACGACGTGCTCGAGCAGATGGGATTTCCGGCATGAAACGTGGGGAAACCTCAGGATCAGAGTCTGAAGTTTCCCCACGTTTCGCAAACTTCAGGGTCAGAGTGCACTTTCAATTTTGAGGGAAAGAAAGTCCACTCCCGTCTGGTTTTTTGCCATGTTTTTTTTTGATGGCTCGAATGCATTCGAGCTACTGTCATGAAGTGCAATCACTTGAGGAATGACATGGAAAGGCGTCAATTTATCGGTACTTTACCGTTTGTCGTTGGTGGTGTTTTAGTAACAGGCCCGTCGCTATCTCACGCACAGACAACAACACCGCAGCCCGTGGTATGGACAAACGTCAAAGCATTTGGTGCTACGGGAGATGGGGTTACGGACGACACGGCCGCCATCCAGGCCGCCATCAATTCGCTCGATCAGGACAACGACTACCGAGGCGGCGTTCTGTATTTTCCGGCAGGACGCTATCGGTGTACCTCCACGCTAGTCTTTACGGCTTATGCGGCAGGATTCGTTCACAACATCATCGCTCGAGGTGATGGTCCACAAAGCACGTTTTTGGACTTCAGTAGCGCTGGAGCAGGCGTTTCTGGGCTTGCATTTGGCTCGGGTGCGCAATTCGGCATAGAGGATATGTTGATCAACGGCGCACCGGGTCACGGAATCGTAGTGGGGAACGGTAATACGGTAGGAGGCTCAAGCTACTGCTCTCTATTCACCATCAGGAATGTGCGCATCCAAAATTGCCAGGGCAATGGCTTCATGTTCATTAATGCCTACATGGGCACATTGTCGGACTGCTGGTCGGCATCGAATTCAGGTATCGGATTTCTCTTTGCCGGCTATCACACATCGCTCAATGTCAGTCGGTGTTATGCAAGCTCCAATCAGGGAATAGGGTGGTCGTTGAATGGAATGACCTACTCTACGTTCACGGCGTGTGGCGCCGATAGCAACGTGTGGGGATACGCCATGACTAACATGGTTGGCGTGGCGTTTACTGGCTGCGGTGCAGAGAGTAATCAGGCCGAAGGCTGGTTGTTGAAAACTGGCTCGTCAACCGTTGCAGGCCTACCGCCGCAAGTTACGGACATTCACGGGGTCACGTTTACTTCTTGCGCGAGCTATTTCAACAGCAAGAAGGGAACGAATGCCTCTGGATCGCACCTTGCAGCGTTGACCGGTGATAATCGCCCCATTCAATTCAAAATGTCGGGTAATGCCTCATTTTGTAATTCTGGATCCAACGTAAGCATGGTCCTAAATGGAGCGGGTGGTCCCATCACAGTTTACGATGAGCTTTCTTACTTTGATGGGGGGTGGGTGACAACGGGCTCGGTTACACGCAAGACGCTTTAAAGAAACCTCAGGGTCGGAGGTAATTAAATTGCCTTAACTACCTACGACCCCGTGGCCAGTACGTGAATATGCACCGTTTACTCGTGATCTCCACGCACTCATTCCGAGTGCAAGATTCTTTCTAGCGGGACACCAACTTTCGACTCAATCTTCTTGTACTCAGTCTTGACGAATTCAAGAAGCTTTTCGAGATGAATCAAATACGCCTCTGCGTCCTCAAGATCTTTCTGTGAAGTTTGATCTCTAAGAAGGCTTTCCCTATAGAGGATGGCGTCGCGCACCGAGGAAACCATAAGCAGCGCATAGGGATCAGAAATCTCCATGGCTGTTGCTGCTTTGCCGCTGTCTTCGACGCGATATGCCAAGGTAGGAACGTCGGACTCGAAAAAGTCGTCGAGGGGAAGGCTGAGGCTTGCTTCAATTTTCTTGTATCGATGCGTGATCTCGTCGAGAAATACCGACAAATCCACTGCGTACTCCTCGTAGTCGGTGCGGTTTCGTAGCGTTTCGCTCTGAAGCAGTCGCTCGTGATAGAGCACGGCATCACGGACGGCGCATACCGCCAAAGGAGCCAGGGTGCTGCTAAATATCATCAGACAGCCTCTTTGATGGCGTTTTCAGCCAACTTGTTCAGCAGGAACTTAAAGTGCGAAAGCGGCATGTCGCGAGCGGGCGCTATAGTGTGGTGGGTGGCGTCCAGCTTCTTGTTGTAGTGATCACGTACTATCGCCAATCCCTCGGGAAGGACGGTGCCTGCGGGGATGCGGTAATAGCTCCAATCTTTTCCGCCAGGTATCCCCGGTGCATCCCAGGTGCTGATACCACGCGGCGTCTCGGAGACGGTTACCCACGGGACTTTATTGCGAGAGACGATGGTGATGTCCGGTGGACGGGGGCGGCCATTTGACATGACGAAGGGTTCTTCAATCAGCTCGAACAAAGCCATGCCGCGCTGATGATTCAAAGCCCGCCAGAGCGAAGTGGGTACGTGGCCTTCGTAGTAGCGATCGATCTCGCCCTGTTCCACCAGGATTTCCTTCAGAACCTTCGTTTCCATATCGCCTCCTTGTGGTAACGCTTCAATATCGAACGTTAGGCAGAACACGGCTTAATGAATCGCCAGACTGCCATGCGCGAGTTACGCAGACAAGTCATCGCGCCATCTACACGAAGGTCACGCCATTCTGGTGCCCCGACACGCTGGATACTCCGCGCAACCCCAGAAGTGATCTTTGGTTTGGCGATTCAAACGCTTGATCATATTGGCACCACACTTGGGACAGGAGGGGCTTGGTGAGGGTGGCCGTTCGGGCGCGGGTGTATCGACGGGGTTGGTCATTGCCGGGGCCACCTTCGCGAGCATTGGCCTCTGCACGTCACGCACCAACGCAAGCAGCACCTCACCGTTTATCAGCTCGATAGGTTTGCCTTCTGCAAACCGCCGTGCATCCGTGGTGTAGTCACCTACCGCGACAATCTTCACCGCCTCAGCGTGGTGATGCGTCAGCAGGCCAAGCATCTCCCGCACGACTTTGACGTCAACGCGCTGGGTCTTCCATTGCTTGCACTGTACGAGCGTGACCTTGCCGTCCTTGTGCAAAAGCAGATCGATACCGCCATCCGCGCCACCAAGGCCGGTTTCGCGAATCGTATAGCCCAGGCGACGAAACGCTTCGCCCACCAGCATCTCGAACTCTCGCCAAGTCATCGCACGCAGGCTATCGAGCCCTGTCTGCGTTTCCAGTAAGCGCCTGCGGTGGCGGCTGCGTATATAGGAGCCGATGGCCCCCACCCAGCAAATGACCAAGACCATCCAGGCAAGGGGTGCCCAGACACCACCCGAAGCTTGTTTGCCGAGACCTTGGAGTAAAGGATTATTGGACGCCGACATATACCAGCCGACGCCGTAGCGAATCGCTACGTAAGCGACGATGCCCAACACGAAACCGATGGGCCAGGGCATCGAAGCCAATAGCTCGATGCCGCTTTCCTTGCGCTTTGCCATCACTCCCCCTGATTCATGCATCTACAAGCGGTACTTGGACCTATTCGCAGTCAATCTTCGCGGCGCCGCAAAGCGTTACCCCGTGCTTGAGCACGATGGGGATGCTGCTGCGGCGCTTATTATGAAACTGGCAGAACGGCACAATCCACGGGGTTCTGCCATCTTCCCCTTCGAGCCGGACGTGTGCGCCGACCGCCACCGGGCGTCGGCAATATCTGGCACAGCATTTGTCCGGCAACCGGAGCCGGGTTCCGCGTATCCAGTGCGCAAGCCAGGTTTTGGGGGCGACTTTGCACACGCATTTACGGCGCGATGTTCCAACCATGTTGTATGCAATAGCGGGCATATCCCTTCCTTATGTGAAAAGAAAAACGTCCCACTGCCGGGCCCGGGAAGCCCATCGTCAGCTCGGATGCCCGAGTTTTCTTGGGATAGGCCGCGGCAAAAACAGCGGGACGTTTTTCTGGTTTCCTGGCGCTGACGCCGTCAGGCGCCTGGTTTCCTGGTTGCTTGCTGCGCCATGTCCACGGCCTTTGTCACCCCGTGCACCGCTGTGGTTACTGCTTCTTCGGCGGCGCGCATGGCCTCCTCGACTTGCTGATGGCTGGTAGTCAGGGCGGCCATGATTTGCTCATGCGTGCGCTGGATCTGTGCGGCCACAGCGTCGATGGATGGACTGTTTTGCGAGGTGGGTGGAGCAGTGGTGGCGTCTGCCTGGGACAGCGGTGGAGCTTCTTTTTCGTCGCCTGTCATCGTCATTTCCCCGGTTGAGTATTGTCAGCGGGTTTGCCTTTCACTATGGCGCTGAGGCGCTCGATGGTCTCGGCGAGGTCGTCGCCTCTCAGTGCTTCATCGGCAAAGCGCAGGGCCTGCTCAGGGTCTGAGTCCAGAATGGCGCGGACGGCGGCGGCGGTAACGGCGTTGCGCAGCATGTAAACGTGTTGCTGCTGCGCGACGGCGTTTTGAATGGCCACCGACACGGCGTGGGCCATGATCTGGTCCGCCATGGCACGCGCCAGGGCGTCGGACGAACCGCCGACCGACGCGTTGACCTGCGTTATGGCGTCCGTGATCTGGCTGTTGACTGTGGTTTCGTCGGCCATGACGTCACTCTTGCGCTGGCGTGTTGCCGAGAAGCGCCTCGGCGCAACGCGAAACGATGGCCATCGACAAGTTGTTTGCATTCTGCTGATGCGTGACGAGGTTTTGTGCCGCGATGCCGGCGGCGTGCGCAAGGGATTGATACAGCGAGCTCAGCGCTACCGAAGGCGCTTCACCAATCACCTTGACGTTGGACTGGGTGACCGAATCGGTAATCTGATCGTTGACGGAAGTTGGAAAAGCCATGGGTCGCCTCCTTAATTACCGGCGGAGCCGACAAGGGACTGCACGCACCGCGTAAGCAGCGCTTGCGACAAGCTATTGGCGTTTTGTTGCTGGGTAACCAGGCTCTCCGCTGCAATCCCGGCGGCATGCGCAAGGGATTGATACAACGAGCCAAGCGCTATGGCGGGTGCTTCGCCAATCACTTTTACGTTGGATTGGGTTACGGCGTCGGTAATCTGCGAATTCACTGCGGTAGGAAATGCCATCTCTCAAAATCCCTGTGTACGAGTGGTGGAATTCAACATAGTGGCCGGAACAAGGTTGTTCCGTTGACGTAGCTTGGATCTGCCCTGTGAGGCGTCAATGGCCTAAGCATGAAATGAGCCATCTAAATACAGGTCGTGGAAGTTGTTTATTTAACAGCGAGTTGTCAACACGTAATGCTGGCCGTGCGGGCTGTATGTTGCGGAGTATTTCGTCAATTACCGACCCGATACGTCAGCGGCCATGTGAAGACTTTGTGTAGACTCACCTGATGTGTCGACAATGGGGCGGGGTAGGCAAGTCAGCATGAGACGTGAGCCTACGGCGCGTTGGTCAGGTCTCCTGGTATCTCGACAAGCTGCAGACTCTGCGCGGGCAGATCGTTTCTCTAAATAAGGTTTGGCGAGCATGGCATCCGAACTTCACCAGTTTATCCATTTGCTCTTTATCGGCGTTGTAGCGTTGTTTCCGGTGGTGAACCCCATCGGTACCGCCTTCGTAGTGATGCCTTACTTCGCACAACTGGATCGAGCCGGAAAAAAGCGGGCCGTAGGTCAGATCACGCTGTACGCGTTTTGTATCTGCACGGTAACCCTGATCGCCGGCGCATGGATTTTGAAATTGTTCGGGCTGTCGATTCCCGTGGTGCAGCTGGCGGGCGGCATCATGATCTGCAGGATGGGCTGGGAATTCCTTACGTCCGACAAGGATGAAAGCGCAGACAGCAGCGATAGTGTCGGTGAAGCAAAGCCGCGCATCGACGACAAGTTGTTTTATCCGCTGACGTTCCCGCTTACCACGGGGGCGGGAACGATCTCGGTATTGCTGACGCTGAGCGCGCATGGTTCGGATGCCGACCTGCGCCAGACCTTGTACAACATGCTCGCCATCCTGCTGGCTATCGTGGTGATGTGCGTGCTGATCTATGTGTTTTTTCTCAACACGCAGCGTATCGAGCGCTATCTGGGATCCCAGGGCGAGCGGATTTTCAATCGTTTGATTGCGTTTTTTATTTTCTGCGTGGGGCTGCAGATTGCTGTGACGGGCATCAAGACGCTGTTTGTGGGGAAATAAGACTGTTCCAAGAAGGGAGCGTCGCTTCGCAGGGGCCTACCCGGCAACTCAGTGCCCGGCCATAGTCTGGTCAATCCACGCCGCGTAAAAACTCACCCGCGCGGCCGCAAAGCGCTGCCCGCATACTCCCATGCGGAACGAACCATCCTGCATCTGCTGCACGAGATGTTTCACTTCGCTAGCTGTGCCATCCAGGCCGTGAGTGACACCGGCCAGATAGGTGCGGCCGGCCACTTCGATGGTGACTGGGCCGCCGCTATCGCCACCCGCTGTGGCGCCGCTGAGGGCCGGGGCGCTGGCGCTGCAATCGAATACGTAACGCAGCCAAGGGCCATCGGCTTGGGTGAGGCGATTCTCTGCGCGTCGTAATTGAGTGCGATGGCTTTCGCTATCCGGCGCGCCAGTGAGGTCGGTGCCGGTGGCGCCTGCGCCGTAGACCGTGCTCAGCATGCCGGGCTTGGCGTTGCCGCGATC
>NZ_DAIOEU010000080.1:0-18488 GCF_036746095.1 Dyella sp. | reverse complement strand
GGTCGGCCCAGTAGTACCAGCGCGCCGGTTCCACCTTGATGTGCTTGCGGATGGTGTTGAAGCCGAGGTCCTTGGTTTTCTGGATGTCGAACTTGAGCGCCGCGTCGGTGGGCGCGGTGTAGATGCCGTCGGGCCAGTAGCCCTGGTCCAGCGTTGCGAGCAGGAAGGTTGGCTTGCCGTTGAGCACGATGCGGTTGCGGCCCCCGACTTTCTCGACGGCGATGGTGCGCAGGCCGGCGTAGCTGGTTACGTCGTCGTGTTGATGGCCCTGCGTGAGTGTGGCCTTGAACGTGTACAGGAAGGGATCTTGCGGGCTCCACAAATGCGGGTGCGCGACGGCCAGATGCAGCGATTTTCCGGCCGGTCCGCTCGCCTCGCCCACGGCTTTGCCGTCCGCGTAGGCAGTGACGTGCAGCGTGGCGTTCCCGCTGGCGCCTTGCAATTTGGACGTGACGTCGAAGGCGTCCAGGCTACGCACTGGCGTGAAGGTCAATTGCGCCAGGCTGGTGGCCGGCACCGGCTCCAGCCATACCGTCTGCCAGATGCCGGAAGCGGCGGTGTAGAAAATGCCTTCGGGTTTCAGCCGCTGCTTGCCGACCATGACGTTGGCGCCATCCACCGGCACATGCACGGCCACGATGATCTCCTGCGGTCCATGCGGACGAAGCGCCGGGGTGATGTCTGCACTGAAAGACGTATAGCCGCCCGAATGCCGCGCCACCTGTTTGCCATTGACGTACACCGTGGCATCGCAATCCACTGCGCCGAAGTTCAGTCGCACGTGCTGACCATGCGCGATGAAGTCAGCGGGCACGTTCACCAATCGGCGGTAGAACATGAAATCGGCATGCTTTTGCACGCCCGAGAGCACGGACTCGATCGGATACGGCACCAGCACTTGATCCTTCAGCGTCTGGCCGAACGGCGGCGCGCCCTGTCCGTCGCTTGGCGCGTATTGCCACAGTCCGTTGAGGCTCAGCCATTGCGGATGTTCCAGCGACGGTCGCGCCAGTTGCGGGCGCGGATACTCCGGCAGCGCGTTGTTGGGCGATACCTCGGCCGTCCACGGCGTAGCCAAGGGCGCCACCTTGCCGGCCCAGGTCGTCGTTTGAGCTGGCGCTGCCATGGCCATCGATGCAAAGCCCATGGCCACGGCCATGCTCGCGCAGGCGCCTACGCGCCGTACTTTGATGCTGTTTGTCATCCGCCCTTCCCTTATTTTGTCTTTGTCAGAAGCGGTGCAGCGCACCGCCACCCCGTAGAATGGCCAATTGTCGGACAAATGTCCTAGTCCAATGGTCATGCTCGAAAATAGGTGTTCTCTCGAACCCGGGACTTGCCTTCAATATATAAATAACATATGGTTCGTATATGTTTCATATAGAGCCATTTCCATGGGTATTATCAATATCGATGACGACTTGCACGATCAACTGCGGCGCGCCTGCACGGTAACCAGCCGATCCATCAATGCGCAGGCCAACTTCTGGATCAAGGTCGGCATGCTATGCGAGATGAACCCGGCGCTCAGTTTCCAGGAAGTCGTCGCCAAGGAATTGCGTGCGGCCGGCGTGAAGCCACAGCCATTGCGATCAGGGCGCGCATGATCAAAAGTGCCGCCGAGCTTGCCTTGATGGCGCAAGCCGGCTCATTGCTGGCTGAGGTGTTTCACGCGCTGGGGCAGCTGCCACTGGAAGGCAAGAGCACAATGGAGATCAACGACTTCGTTGAGCGCATGATCGTGGATGATCTTCAAGCGCGACCTGCCAGCCAGGGACAATACGGTTTTCCGTATGTATTGAATGCCTCGGTCGACGACGTGGTTTGCCATGGCATGCCTTCGGAAAGCGCGGTGCTGCGCAGCGGCCAGATCGTCAACTTGGATATTACGCTGGAAAAGAACGGTTATATCGCCGATTCCAGCACCACCTACTTAGTCGGTGAAGTCGCGTATCCGGCGCGGAGGTTGGTGGCGGCCACTTACAAGGCCATGTGGAAGGGCATTGCAGCGGTGCGCCCCGGCGCGCGCTTGGGCGACGTTGGCCATGCCATTGCGCATTACGCGCGCGCCCATGGCTACAGTGTCGTCAAGGAATATTGCGGGCACGGAATCGGCCGGGAAATGCACGAAGACCCGCAGATTCTGCACTACGGCCGGCCAGGTACTGGGCTGGAGCTTGAAGAGGGCATGGTGTTCACGATCGAGCCGATGCTCAATCAAGGGAAGGCAGCGATTCGCGCAGAGCCGGGCCAATGGCCGGTATATACCCGCGATGGCAAGCTGTCGGCGCAGTTCGAGCACACGGTTGCCGTTGCGCGTGGAGGTGTGCGGGTGTTGACGCTGCGGCCAGGAGAGAGGCCGCTGTGTGATGTGGTGTGATTGATTGAGGCAACACTGAATAAGTATTGCTATCGGATCTTGTTCAACCACTCGAGCACGCGTTGCCGCCACGCTTCGGCCTGCCCTGTGTTCCATACAAAGGTGGCCACGCTTTCCGGCGGCATCGTGTATTCGAAACGGGTATCTCCCTGCACGACCGAAACCGGAAACGCCTTGACGTTGCTGTTTACCATCACCAGCACGATCGATCCGTCGGACGCGTTCTGGAAGGCCACGTTGGCGAGGCCCTTGTCGTCGGTCATCGTGGACTCCACCCGAACGGCGCCGGGCAAGACGAATTTGCTGAAGTGCGCGAATGCATAATATTCATCGTTGCGGCTCACCGTACCGGTGCGCGAGTCGATCGTCACCACACCCTTGCAGAGTGCGCAGCCGCCGAAATGCGGACCGTGTTGTTCGTCCAGCGCCAGGTTCCAGTAGATGACGCCACGTGCCCACTGCCGGGTCCCGGTAACCAGCAATTCCCGCGTAAACCAGAGCAATTCGCCATTGAGCGCGGATTCCCAGTCGCCACCGGAACACTCGGTGATATAGGTGTCCTTTTGCGGAAACGCACGATGGACGCGGCCTTGCGCATATTGGCTGCCTTCGTAGCAATGCCAGGCGACGCCGGCGATATAGCGTGAAGCATCGGGGTCCGCCAGCATGGCCAATGGCTGTTCGGGCTGATTCCAGTTGTGATCCCATTCCAGGATCTGCGTCTTCGGGTTGCGACTCGCCAGCTTGGGGCCGAGATATTGGGCGATGATGCGCGCCCGCGTGGCCTCCGGCACTTCCATGCCCGGATAGGTAATCGGCACGAACCCCGGTTCGTTCTGCAAGGTGATGGCGAAGATGGGAATGCCGTAACCAAGGTACGCATCGAGATATTTGACGAGATAATCCGCATACGCGCTTTCGTATTGCGGCAGCAATTCCCCGCCAATCAGGTTTTGACTGGTCTTCATCCATGCCGGCGCGCTCCATGGCGAGGCAATGATTTGCAGCCCAGGATTGATGGAAAGGATTTCGCGCACCGTCGGTATCACATCGTGCAGCGTCGGCGTGACGTTGAAGTGCTGCAACTGCGGATCGGCCTGGCCGAAGGCTACGTCATCGAGGGTATACGGTTTCAAGGAGAAATCCGATGCGCCCACGGTCAGGCGCATCATGTTGAAACCGAGATTGCCGGGCGGCGCGCCGTAGATCTCATGCAGCAACGCCCGGCGCTGCAGGAAGTTCAGCTTGTTCTGAATCAGCCAGGCCGACGAGTCCGTCATCGCCGCGCCAAAACCGGCCATGGTTTGAAAGCGCTTCTGCGGATCGATGACGATATCGGCGGACGACTTGCCGCGAGGCGTCATGGCAACGTCAGGCTGCTGCTGCAGCTTCAGCCGGCGATCGGCCGTGCTCAGCCACACCTGCACCAGCGGCAAGACGGTGTGCGGCGGCGGGGCCGGCTTGGGTTTTGCCGCCGGATACGTGAAGCGTGGTGCATACAGAACAACCAACGCGAGCAGGACGAGCAAAGCGGTAGAGGCAATGGCCGTGCGGTGGGACCCCAACGTGGGTTTAATCATGGCGCGCCATTGGTCCATGGCGCACGTTGCGGCTCGTTGGAATCATGCAGTCCCGGTTTGCTCTGGAAAGGCGATGTGCTTTTCTACACGGGAAACGCGCGATGGGCCAGCCCTGGTTCCGTGGAGGGCTTGCTGGTCGAGTGCTACGCGCGGCGTATTGGAACTCTTGCACGTCGCTGGGTCCCGGCCTTCGTCGCGGCGACGAGGTATTGAGCACGGCGGCGAATGTGAGCCGTCGCCCAAACGATCGGGGCTTTCTACACGATCGGCACCTGGCTGATGTTGTTCTTCGGATCCATCCAGAACGACTCGTTGACGAACCGCCCGAAGATTTCGCGCGGCAGGATCGAAGTGCGCTCCACCGGCTCGACTTTGGGGCGCACGGTATGCAAGCCCGGCATGCCGACGCGGGCGTCGAACTCGTCGGCGTTATAGGCAATGTGGTCGAAGTCGTGCTCGAACCAGGGCTCGCCGATGAATTGGTAAACCGCACGCATGGCCGCGGCGGGGTTGCGCACCAGGCTTTCGTAGGTCAGCAGCATCAAATGGCCGGGGGCGTATTGGCCATAGAACGCGTCCTTGGTGGCCTGGAAGGCAAAGCCCACCATGCCGCGCGGATCGGTCAGCGCCTCGATGCGCGAGTAGACGGTAGTGTTGGTGTCGAAGCGGAACACCTTGCTCACGCTGACCGGCTGTTTGCGCACCAGCCGTTCCATGCTGTCCAGCACCCAGGACAGCTGACGCACGCAGGCGATGACCTTGGCCTGCGGAAACAGCGTATCGAGCAATGGCATGCGGCTGCACCACAGGCGGCTGGTGTCGAACACGAGGCTGGCATCGCCGTAGCCTTCGTAGAAATTTTCGACCAGGCCGCGCAGCATGGCGACACGTTGCTCGTCGGAGACGTCGAACGAAAAGTCGTTCTTGCTGCTGGCCTCGGCCATCACCACGCCCATGATGTCGGCGAGCGGGCTGGTCATGCCGGCGCGGAAGCGCGGGTTCTGGTTGAGGATGGCGGCCAGGAGCGTGGTGCCCGCGCGTGGCAGCCCTGAGATGAAGTGGAACTTGCGGGCTGGTTGAGCGATCTCGGGTGCGGCTGGCATGGGGCAATGTCCTTTGGATCGGTGATGTGAATGATCCTTGCTTGAGGTGGCCCTCAACTTAGGAGCTTAACGCTCGTCATTCCGGCGAAGGCCGGTATCCAGTTTAAATACGTCGTGCGAAGCACACAAAACCTTATATCGAGTGCTGCGCACACCATTTTTTACTGGATTCCGGCCTTCGCCGGAATGACGAATCACGCTGACACAAGATCACCGCGACGGGGGCGCCGTAGAAGCACGAATGCACATGTTGTAGCCGACCTCGACCATCCTGGGCTCGCCCTTGTTCAACACCCGCAGCAACAGCTCCTGCGTGGCGCGCCGGCCCATCTCGCGCACCGGCTGGTGGATGGTGGTGAGCGGGGGCCACACCTGGGTCGCGATGGTCGTGTCGTCGAAGCCGCAGATGGACATGTCGCGCGGAATGGACAGCCCTGCTTCGGCGGCCGCCCAGATCGCGCCGACGGCCATGTCGTCGTCGCCGGCGAAAACAGCGGTGGGCCGATGCGGCAATGCCAGCAGCTGCCGCATGGCCTCGACACCCGATTCGAACGAAAACCGGCCTTGCACCATGTACGCCGGATCTTCCTTCAGCCCGGCGCGTTCAAGACCATCGCGATAGCCGGCCAGGCGCCAGATGCCGGCGCCGTGTTCCGGATCGCCGAGGATGTGGGCGATACGCCGATGGCCCAGCGACACCAGGTGATCGACCATGGCGGCGGCGGCTTCGCGTTCGGGCAGCATCACGCCGATGCAGTCTTCCGGTTCGCGCGGTGCGATCGAGGCGAACGGCACGCCCCGCTCGTGCAGGCAGTCGAGCAGTTGCGGATGATCGGTGAGCGGCGGCGTAAGGATCAATCCATCCAGCTGATGGCGCACCAGCATGTCTTCGATCCGCTCGACGAAGTCGGCGGCGGCGGAAACCAATGGCTGCACCATCATGCTGTAATGCTCGGCCTCGCACGCTTCCAGCACACCCAGCTGTACTTCCATGATGTAGCTGGGCGAGCGGTTGTCGTACAGCAAGCCGATCATGAAGGAGCGATTGGTCGCCAAGCTGCGCGCCGAGAGCAGCGGCCTGTAGTTGAGCGCGGCGACTGCCGACTGCACGCGCTGGCGCAGCGATTCGCTCACGTTCGGATCGTTGTTGAGCACCCGCGAGATGGTTTTTTTCGACGTCCCCACCATGCGGGCGACGTCGCTCATGGTCACACGCGTCATGCAAGTCTGGCCTGGTTCAATGCGTCCTGATTCAATGCGTTGCCTTCACCGGGATGTCCTGGCTTGGAACGTTCCATCCGCTCACTTCGACCACCGGCATCCCACTCCCCCCCTCCCCGCTCTCTTCTACCGGGTAGCGCGCGACGAGCGTCATCGATTCGCCGGGCCACAGCGTCACGTCATTGTCGCTCCACACGATCGGCAGCGCGAGCTTGCCGTCGGCGCGCTTGATCGAGACGTGCTGGAACAGCGCCACGGCCTTGGACGATGCCGGCACGGTCAGCGTCACGGCGATGGCGTTCTCGCCCCCTGCCCGCTGCATTGTCGCCTGAACCCCGCTCATGGCGGCCGGCAAGGACTGCAACGCGGTCAGGTCAGCGTATTGCGTCAGCGGCGTGAGGTACCAGTTGGAATGGATCCAGTCGAGCGTGTCAGGCTGGGTGGAGAGCCAATACACGTTGCGGCTGACCGGCTTGCCGTCGGCGGCACCCAGCTCGAGTTCTATGAAATAGGTGCGCGACAAACCGGCGAGCGCCGGCAGCGTCAGCAGTTGCCGCGTGCGGTTGCCATCGAGATCGATATCCTTGACGTGTTGCTGGTAGATCACGCTGCCGTCCAGGTTGCGTACGCGGATGCTTGCCTGCAAGCCATGCTCGCGGGTGAGCGTTTGGTTGACCAGCACGATCGCATGCGCGTCATACGAATACTGGATATGCACCGGCTCGTTGGCTTTCTTCGCGCCGAAGTAGGCACCAGCCGGATTCATGAAGTAGTCGTACAGATGCCAGTGCAGCGACGGCCAGGCGTTGTTGAGCATCCAGTAGATCACGCCGGTCGACGGCTTGGCGGCGTCCATGTGCGCATTGAACGCTTCGAACTGCGCGCGGGTGTTGTCGTAGTTGTCGAGCTGCGCCTTGGCGACATAATCCGCCAGATCCTTGGGTGCGCCATAGCGTTTGGCCAGCGCGGTGTCGAAATCGTCGATCCGCGCGAAGGGGGACCAATCCGCGGAAGCGTGGTACTGGCGCACAAGCGGGTACTTCCACAACGCCGCCTGCTCCTGCGGCGAAAGCATGCGCGTGATGTCTTCCAGCCGCGGAATGTCCGCGCCCGCGCTTACTTCCGAATCGAACCCGAATGCGCCGCCCAGCTTGTCGGCGTACCAATACACCGGCGGAATCCATGCGTAAGGACCGGCCATTTTCATGCCGGAGGGTCCGGTTTCGGCCGTGCCTTGCTCCGCCGCGGCGGCCACGATCGGCGTTTGCCAATCCGCGGCGCGCAAGGTGTCGACGTACATCCTGGCGATGGCCGGCGGCGGTGCGTTGTCGCTGCCGATCAGGAAGCCGATCACCGAGGGATGATTGCGCAGCAGGCGTGCTTCGCTGGCCATCGCGTCTTTCGCCACGGCTTCGTCCGCGGCATTCCACGGCGAGCCGCCGGTCTTGGCCGCCGATTCCCATTTGTCGCAACACTCCCAACCGGCCAGGATCATGATGCCGTCACGATCGGCAAGTTCATAGAAGTGCTCGTTTTCCAGCTTGCCTTCGCTGCGGATGGTGTTGAGCCCGAGGTTTTGCACGTAGCTGAATTCGGCTTCCATGCGCTTGGGATCGTCACGCAGGAACATGTCCGGCGCCCAGCCGCCGCCGCGAATCAGGACCGGCTTGCCGTTGACGTAGAACTGGCGATAACCCTGCTTGGTAAGCCTGGAACTCACGCTGCGTATGCCGAATGTGGTGCTGGCCTTGTCGGAGGTTGCGCCGTCGACCGTGGCGGTCATCTGCAACGCATACAACGGATGCGCACCCATGCCGTTCGGCCACCAGATGTTGGGATGGCTGATATCCAGACCCGGATCGGTCTTTGGCGTAAACGTGACGGTTTGCGTTTGTCCGGGCGCGAGGTGGACTGTCTGCCTCAGCGACACGCCGGCTACGTCGCCGGTGATCGTCGCATCGTGCGCGACCGCATCGAGGTTGCGTACTTCGACCTTTGCAGTGAGTGCGGCGTGCGCAAGATCGGGCAGCGACAGCGCGGACGTTACTTCCGGAAAGCGCAGTTGAACCGGCCCCGCCTGCACGATATCCACACCGCGCCATGGGCCCATGTTGTTGTCGGGAGGCGTCGGGTTCCAGTCGACCCAGCCGATCGAGAGGCTTCTGCGTGGATCGCCCGGATGCACGCGCAACGCGAGGATGTTGCTGCCGGCATGCACCCACCGGGTGATGTCGAACTCGTGTACGGGATACGCACCGGCAACATCCGCGTGGTCGGCGACCAGGTGCCCGTTCACCCATACGTCGGCGCTGGCGATCATGCCGTTGGTGCGCAGTAGCGTGTGTCGTCCGCGTGCTTCTTCGGCAAGCGTGAATGCGGTGCGATACCACCAGGGGTTTACGAACAGGCTGCCGCTGGAATCGGGCACCTGCACGGCGCGCAGGTTGTCGCTGTAGAACACATCGTCCTTGTAGACGCCGTTTTCCAGCAGCCCCGCCATGACGGTGGCGCGGCTGCTTACCGAATACCAGTCCTTGGTGGAAAAGCCGCTGCCGGAAATCTCGGCACCGCTTTGCTGGGCCTTGTCGGTGGATTGGATTTGCCAGTGGGCGATGGCCGTAGTCGAGGCGGTGATGTTGGGTAGTTGGGTGGGGGTGTAGGTGGGTGCCGTGTGAGCCAATGACATGCCTGTGGATGTCATCAGCATCATTGTCGTCAAGAACACCCGCTTGAGCGAATGGTGTCCGCTTGGGCCTCGTTCAGAGCGTACCGTCATTCCGGCGAAGGCCGGAATGACGAATCGCGTCGGAACGAAATCATTGGGAACATCGAATTCCCCTCGCACTGCAGGCGAAAAAACGTTTCGCTTCAGGAAATAGGATTCAAGCATGGCCAGGCATCGCATGATGTCAATCATCCCCAAGATAAGCCTCACGAATTTCCACCGGCGCAAACGGCCAAGAACGGTTGACCCTCGCCCAGATCGCAAACACCACCAAGCCGACAACGATCCACGCGCCGGACAGGATCAACGACAACGTGGACGCCGATACGTACACATAAATCCAGCCCAGCGACGCAATCAGGCACGGCACCGGATACAACCACTGCTTATACGGCCGATGGAGATCAGGCTGGCGCTTGCGCAGCACCACCAATGCTGCGATCTGCGCAATGGACTGCACGATGATGGTCGCCGCCAGCAGCATGTTGATCACTTCGGTCAAATCGAGGAACGTGCCGATGGCCGTCACCACACCCATGGTGAGCAGCGCGACATGCGGAAAACCATGCTTCGCATGCAGCTTGCCGAACATGGGCAGGAATACCTTTTCGTGCGCCGCCTGGAACGGCACGCGCGAACCGCCCAGCAGGCCGGCGAAAACGGAAGCGAATGCGGTCACGATGATGAGGATGGTCATGATCGACGCCGCCGCGTGCCCCCAACTGCGCTCCACCACCAGCGATGCCACCGATTGGGAATGCGCGATTTCCTGCCACGGCGCCACGCCGAGCACGCTGATATTGAGGATGAGGTACACGAACATCATCGCGATCACCGACACGATGATCGAGCCGGGCATGGTGCGACCCGGATGGCGCAGTTCGTCGCCCATGTAGGCGGTGGTGAAATAGCCGAGGTAATCGTAGATGCCGATGATCAGCCCTGCCCCAAGGCCCACGAAGAAATGGCTGCCGAACATATCGGCCGGATAGGTGAAAGCGTAGGCCGGATGGAAATTCGAGAAACCCGCCGCGGATACGCCGATGACCGACAACAGCATGATCACCCAGAGCGCGATGGTGATCGCACGGATCGATTCGATGCGCCGGTACAGCAGCAAGGTGACCAGGCCGGTCGATGCCAGGCTGACAAGGTGCACCGGCCACCAGCCCAAATGCGGAAAGAAGAATTCCAGATACTCGACCATGCCGATGATGCCGGTCGACATCAGCAGCGGAATCGTCAGCAGTACCGTCCAGATAAACAGGAACGGCATCAGCTTGCCGGTGCGGTATTGGAAGGCTTCGCGAAGATAGACGTACGTGCCGCCGGAACCCGGCATGGCGGCGCCGAGTTCGGCCCAGACCATGCCGTCGGCCACCGCCAGGATGGCGCCGGCGATCCAGCCGATCACCGCCTGCGGCCCGCCCATGGTGGCGACCATGATCGGGATGGTGATGAACGGCCCGATGCCGCACATCTGCGTCATGTTGATCGCCGTGCCGGAGAACAGGCCGATGGAACGGTGGAAATGATCGGCGCGGGTGGCGCGCGTGGATGAGGGATCGAGCATGTCAGCCTTTGTTGTTGATGTAAGCCCCTCTCCTTTGGGGAGAGGGGTTTGGGGCGAGGGCATGATCAGCGCGCACCGCTTCGCACGTGCCCTCACCCCCGGCCCCTCTCCCAAAGGGAGAGGGGAGCAAGCTTCACCACTGCCCTCTTACGCCCACCATGAACATCCGCTCCGAGAAGTTCGAATGCGCCGGCTGATCCGGCCACACCAGGTAGTAATGCTGATATTCATTGGTCAGGTTGGTGCCATCCACAAACACCTCGGCGTATTTGTTGATCTTGTACGACACCGACGCATCCAGGTACTTCTGCGGCGCCTCATACATCTCCATGCCGGTGATGCCGCCGACGTCTTCCGCCACCGCGCGCCGCGAACGGTAGTTGTATGCAAGGCGCGCCTGGAAGCGGTCATTCTGATACCACAGGATGAGGTTGCCGGACTGGGTCGAGTTGTCCTGGAACGGAATCTTGCTGCCGGACAAATCCCTTTCGCCCGTATTGCTTGGCGCATACGTGGCGTTGAGCTCGATACCGGTCTTCGACAAAAAGCCCGGCAGGAAGGTGAAGCCCTGGCGGTAATCGAACTCCGCGCCCTGGATGCTGTTGCCCGTGCCCTGCACCGGCTCGGTGATCGTGATGCAGTGGTCGCGCACCACGCCATCCTCGTCCGGCAAGGTGCAATTGATGACGCTGCCGGTCTTGATGAAGCTGGCCACGTTGATGCGGAACAGCGCCAGGCTGATCATGCTGGTGGGATTCATGTAGTACTCAAGCGAGGCGCCGAAGTTGGTGGAACGCCATGGCTTGAGGTCCGGGTTGCCGGTAGAGGTACCCGTCGAGACGCGGAACAGCGGGCCTTGCGGCGTTTCCACCAGCGAATAGTTCAACTCCAGGCCACCGCCCCACTGGCTGAGATTGAGCGGCATCATGTTCTTCGAATACGCAAGGCGAAGCTTCAGGTCCTCGGCGAGGTCCAGCGCAAAATTAAGTGCCGGCAGGATGTCACGGTAGTCGTGCCGGGTGACTTGCGAGCCGGCGTCCACGGGCTCGTCGCCGTACGCACCTGGCGCACCGGTCAAGTGTTGCGTCACATCCAGATTGGTGCTGATCACGCGTACGCCCACGTTGGCGCTGTACGGCATGCTTCCGATCATGCCGTCGAAATCGCCCTGCACGTAGCCCGTCGTCTCCTTCAGGCCCACGGCCCAGGTGGTACCTGGCTCACCCACGCGCGTGGTATTGGGGTAAAGCGATTTCCAGTAGCTTTCTGGATCGTCCATCGCATGCGGATCGATGGCCCAGAAGGTGATGCCCGATCCGAGCAGGTTGGCGTATTCCTTCCAGTTGTTGGCCAGCGGCGCCGGCGTGTTCGGCAATTGCAGCGCCGACAAGGGACCTGCGCGGAAGTAACCCAGCGCATTGCCGGCCGTGCACGAGCCGCTATTGAGCACCACGTCGGCACCCACGTAACGCACCAGGCATCCGCCCGGATCGCTGGCGCCGATGCCGCCGTACACCGGCGTCTCCAGGGTGAAACCATCGTTGTTGGCGCTGCGGATGCTGTTGCGCACGCCAAAGTCGAGCTTGATGCCATCGCCGAAATCGTAATGGCCGTCCAGGCGCAGCACGTTGAGCCCGACAGAACGGTCATAATCACCGGAGGATTCCAGCGTTTTCATCGTCCAGCCGTATGGATTGGCAAACTGGCTGGCGAGCGATCCAGGCATGTTGACGGTGAGATTGCGGCCGGTGAAATTGGCGATGATCGGCACCGTGTTCTGCGGCGTGCCGTTGGCATTGAACACGCGATTGCCACCGAGCTGGCTGGGATAGATGAAGGTGCCATACGGCACGGCATCATCCGGTACGCCATCCATCAACACGTTCGGCCACAAGCCGCCATCGGAATCGGAAATATTGACGTCGGTCTCCACCAGCGATTGGCGCGCCGTATCGCGAATGCCGCGCAGGCTTGCCGTGAACGGTCCGCCATTGTCGAAATCCAGTTGCATGTTGAAGTTCTGCGCATAGGATTCCTTGCGCGTGACCTGCGAGAACGACTCCACGTCGCCCGGCCACTTTTCATATACCTGCGTGGTATACAACTGCGAACCGGTCCAGCCGGGTTCCGGCGTGCCGTACGAACCGGCGACGGGGCTGCCGGTGTTGCGCGACTGCAGCGGCACGTACGTCGCGCCCTGCCAGTTGGTGGAATTGAACTGGATGCCGAAGCTGCGATCGAATTCGGCCTGGTGCGCGTAGAAATAATCGCTGGTGAAGGTGAGCCCGTGGCCCAGGTCCATCTGGAACGACGCACTGCCGGATTTGCGCTTACGTTCGGTGGTGATGTCGTACAGGCTGATGTCCTGGCTGCCCATGAACACGCCGTTGGATTTGCCATCGCCATTCACGTCGACGCTGCCGTCGGGGTTCTGCACGATCCTGGAAGGAATCGGCGCGCCGTTCCATGGCGTCAGGAAGCCGTTGTAGCCACCGGCACTCGCCGCGTTTTCGCCGTTCAACACCACGCCGTATTGATCGAGGCCTTCGTTGGAGTTCGTTCGCGTGGTATCGGAATAATCGGCGGAAATCAGCAAGCCCCAGCGGCCATGATCGTTGTACGAGATGAGGCCGTTTGCCTCCGGGCCTGTTTTTGCGCTGGTGCGGCCGCGTTCCCCGTCGGCGGAATAGCTGTAGGTAAACCCGCTCGGCAGATCCCACGGCCGATACGTATGCAGGTCGAGCGAGCCGCTGATGCCGGCGTCGGTGGTGCTGGCCGTGGGCGACTTGATCACATCCACGCTATGGAACAGCGTGGCGGGCAGCATGGTGAAGTCGGGTTGTTGCGAATCGATCTGGTCGGCAGTGATGAAGGCTTCGCCGTTCAACATGGTGCCGACTTCCGGCAGGCCGCGCACGTCCACCGTGGTACCTACGCCGGCATCGCGGTTGATCTGCACGCCGGTGACGCGTTGCAGCGCGTCGGTGATGGTGACGTCGGGCAACTGGCCGATGCTTTCGGCGGTGATGCTGTCCTGGATATTCGGCGCGTCGCGCTTCAATTCGATCGCGCGCATCTGCGAGGCACGCACGCCGACGACGTTGACGGCAGCCAGCGTAGTCGCGTTCTTGTCGGCCTCGGTGTCTTTCCCCGTCGTGCTGGTGGCGGATTTGGCCTTCTTCGCATCGGGCGATGACGTCGCCTTGGTGTTCTGGGACACGTTGGCTTGTGCCGCCTGGGTATCCGGCTGAGCACCCGTCGGCTGCGATGCCATGGCGGATGTCGCCACCAGGGCGAGCCATGACGATATGGCAAATGACAAGGGGTGCCTGCGATGTAACGTGTACATGAGCCTTACCTCTTGGTTGTCTTCAACGCGTGCACCCAGGTGTGGTCGGTTGCGTGGCGTATCGTTGTGACCGCTTCGGCCATGGCATGGCGTGCCACGACCGCTCCCTCTTCGTGCTTTCCCCGGTGAAATGCGTGTTGCGCGTGTATTGCTTTATTCGTCGAGCGCTTGATCTATGTCGTCATTCCGGCGAAGGCCGGAATCCAGTCAAACATGACGTGCGCAGCACCCTGCATAAGGGTTTGCGTGCTTCGCACGACGTATTTCAACTGGATTCCGGCCTTCGCCGGAATGACGACTCACCTTGATCTGTTACGTCATTCATCACCCCTCCCCTCCCATCGAAAAATGACCCGGCCCCGCGTCCCCACGCAGGCCGCGCCGCAGATACCACTTCGCTGCTCCAAGCACGCCTTTGCGACCGTGCTCCGTCACCCATACCGGCACTCGCGACAGAAACGCGCGCGCGCTGCGCCCGTGCAGGAATCGTTCTTCGAACGTGCTGCGCTCGAGCAAGGCGAATAGCGAATACAAAAAGCCACCCGCGAGATACACGCCACCCCGGCTCATGAAGGTCATGGCAAGGCTGCCGGCAAAACTTCCCAGCGATGCGCAAAAGATCTGCACCGCTTCCACCGCCTCTGCATCGTGGCGTGTGGCCGCCGCCGCAGTGATCGCCTCGGGCGTGGAAAGCTTGGGTGTTTCGCCGCGCAAGCTGCACAGCGCCGCGTACAAAGTCAGCAAACCGGGACCCGACACGATGCGTTCGTACGCCACGTAGCCACCATCCGGCGCCAGCTGCACGAGCACTTCGCGCTCGCGAATCGAATTCGGCGCGAAATCCATCTGGCCCGCTTCCGTCGTCAACACATGGCCGCCGTCAGGACCAGGCAGGCGCACTGCTGCACCAAGACCGGTACCCGGTCCAATCACCAATGTCGGTCCGTCGATGTGCGTGTCCGGCCCGCACAGCAGGCGGGCACCACTGCCGGCGTCCTGGTCGATGGCGTAGCCCAGTGCTTCGAAATCGTTGAGCACGGCGATGTCGTCCAGGGCCAAGGCCTGGCGCAGCTGCGACAAATGGATGGGCCACGCGGTGTTGTCGGTCAGCACGTCGTTGCCGATGACCTGGCCGGCACAGGCGATCACGCAATGCCGAACCGGTGTGTGCGTATCGCCCTGGACGAACGCCTGCAGCAGTTCCGTCAGCCCGGGAAAATCCGCGCACGCAAACTTGCGATACGCCAACACCTCGACCTCGCGCGCCGCGTCTTGCGAGCTCTGCATCAGGGCGACGCGCGCATAGGTCCCGCCGACGTCCGCCGCCAAAAACGGCGTCGCCGGAACACTGACTGGACGGTCCAAAGGGTCGATGACTGCGTTCACTGTGCCTCCCCGCACCGGGAACGGCATCAGCTTGCGATTTCATTGTCACCGGTGTCAACTTGCAATGCACCATGTGGCGTGTTGCGTGCGTTTTCCGTTTAACTTACTAATTTTAAATAAATTTTTTCCAGGACCGCTCTAGTTTAGACAAACTTATGCTGCAATGCGTAAAGTCACCGATTTAGCCGAAAGCACATTCCCGCGTACTCGTGTGCACTAACGCGCAACGGCCCGAAAACAAATCCGGCGGCGCTATTCCGATACCAGCCGAGCGCACTACAATGCGCGCCCTTCCCGCCTGATACGGAACGAAGCAGGCGTGGATATCGTCGTCAACAAAGAGCTCAAAGCCTAAGCTATGAAAAACGGCGACGCTGGCCGATTTACTCCGGCCGGGGTTTGACCAGCACGTAATCACCATAACGCTTGTCGGCTTGTTCGACGCGTGCGCAGAGACGGCCATCGCACATGCGGACATCCGCCCGATTAATGCCCTGCACAAATTCTGCCTCTCTCTGGTTATCGGCGATCACGTTGTGATAGTGCCAAAGCAAGCCGCTACCGGCCGCGACGACGAGCGCCATGGCCACGATCACGCTTATCACCAGCCACCGCAGTTTGCTTACGACCGCCGCAAACGCATCCCGCGAGTGTGTCATTGAATCCGTGATGCCGTTGACACGGTTGACGCTTTCGGCGACATGCCGATTGAAGTCCCCCAGTGGCTGATTCAATCCGTTATGCACTGCCTTGGCGATGTCATTCGTCAAATGCCCCAGGGTCTGTTGCGCTGCGTTTTGCAGGGTCCTGGGTGCCGCGCTCGCTGTGCGCTCCAACGACTCGGCTGCGTGCCGATTGCTTTGGGCAAGCTCCTCATTGAGCCGCAACATGCGCTCCAACAGGCTCGCAATTTGAGTGACTTTTCTTTGGTCATCCATGGGGTCACCTTATCCTTTACAGAGCCGTTACAGGCTCATGACCTTGGCTTGGGTTTGTACCTGCTGTGCCAGCTGCTGCTGCAATTGCTGTTGGGTCTGTTCAAGCTGCGCCTGCATAGCCATCAGTCGATCTTCCATGGCCACCTGCTCCGCGACTTGCGCATGAAATTCTTGCGCGAAATCGGTTTGCCCCACTTGCGTCAAAGCCTGCAGGAATTGCTGGTCGTCCCCCTGCATGGCATGGCAGAGGTGCTCGTAGATGTCATCCACACTGGCATCAGCGGCCAATGGCTTGGGTTGATACGGGTTCAATGAAGCTTGTTGCAGCGCTCGGTCCAACGTCATATCGGGCGGCATGCCGGACGGCAGCTGCTCCAACGCGCGGTGCTGCTCATGCTGATGGTCCTGCATATAGTTATGCGCGAACACGGTAGCCGGATGGTTATGTGCCTTGTCCCAAAAATTGGCGATGCCGTGCGCGGTGGCGAGGGCACCCAGTTCACCCAGCGGTGAAGGGACTCGGTGTTGATGACGCTGATAGTCGGCGTAATCCATATATTCCACGGTATGGCCGATCGGCGTGGCGATGGCCGATACCGGGTCGTGATACATGCGATGGTTTATCACCCGTTCGTGTGCGGCGTCCACATCCAGCCCCAACCGCTTGGCCATGCTGGCCGCGCCGTAGGCGTTGAAGGTTTCAGCGTGCACATCCACCGCCGTGGCTTGCAGCTGGGCCAATGAGCCGCCCAGCGAGTGGCCAGTGACGCTGATATTGGATAGGGGAATGCCGCGCTCGTGCGCGTAATTCATGGCCCAGCGCAGGGTGGCAGCGGCTTCGGGCCATTGCGCGGGGGCACCCATCATGCCCATGCCGAGATCGGTTTGGATATCGCGGATATCGAGCACATCGGTACCCTTGTTGGTAACGATTAATTGCCTCGTGGCGCGATCCTCCACCACGGCGCCACGATAGCCGCTGCCGGTATCCGGTGAAACGTGAACGACCACGTACTCACGTGTATCACTGAAAATGTGGCTATCGATGGCGAGCGGATCGTAGATCTTGCTTGAAAGAAAAGCATACTGTTCAGATGGTAGTGGCACAGCTGTCTCCTTGACTTAGTATTAGCGGTCTTTGCTCAGCGAGGCGCTTGGAATGCATCTGTGCTGGACGCCTTCGCGGGTTGCGTGGGTTCCAGGAAATGATCGAAAAACCCTGGTGGCCGAGAGTGCAAGGACGCAGAGTCCTGCGATACGCGAAACGTAAGGGGTACCCGATGGACGAGCTGCGGCCAAGCAGGCCTCAGTTCGTCCGAGCACATGTTGGGATCAGCATCGACGAATTCGCACCACGTCTTGAATTCATTGCCTGGGATGATCCACTTCGGTCCAAACGCCGTGTACGCATGCCACCGATTGCTTACATTGGTGACCTTGAAACCAAACGAAACAAACTCCCAGTTACAGGTCTCGCGGTTGTAGCGATCCAGATAGATGGTGAATTCCCCATACCGTGGATCAGTGCTTTCATTGGGAATATCGAATTGCCCGCTGGGATAAACAAAATTCCCCGCCCACCATGAGCCGATATAACCGCATTCTTCCTGCTGGTTCTGATACAGCCCATCCATCGACAGCCGATACAGCTTGGCATCGTCCGGGTTATCGAAAGTCACATGGATATGCACCGCTTCCGTTGGATGGAGATTCAGCGGAGGAGGGCTCAGGTCTTTTTTCTTGGAGCAGGCGGCGAGACCACCACCCAACCACGCGATCAATAGAACCAGCAGCAGTTTCCGGTGCAACGTGTTTGATTCGTCCATGGCAAGCGCGTAGCGATATCGAGATGATGCTATGGCTTATAACGTCATGGCGAGCGGGAGGAAAGTCAGCGATGGCCTACAGGCAGTCCGACAATGAGGTATCCCAACGTTTTGCTCGTCATTCCGGCGAAGGCCGGATGTAGCGCGAAGCGCGCAGAACATCCGAAGGATGGCCCCGAAGGGGTGAGCGAAGCGAATCATCCAGTCTAAATACGTCGTGCGCAGCACACATTGCTTATTATGCTGAGTGCTTCGCACATCGTATTTCACTGGATTCCGGCCTTCGCCGGAATGACAATTCGCTTCAAAATGAGCTCGATGTAAACACAAGATTTTTCTGGAGTAGCTAGGTCGTGTTAACACTATAGATGCTTGACCGTATACTTCGACGATGGAAATCACCGAAG
>NZ_DAIOEU010000079.1:0-18768 GCF_036746095.1 Dyella sp. | reverse complement strand
CTTCGCATGATCGAATTTCCCCGGACAGCAGTGCGCTTTCGCGGGAATGACGGCCGTGTGGATTGCCTGCGAAGCAGCGCAAAATACATGCCGGACAGCAGTGAGCGAAAGCTGGAATCCAGCGACTTGAAAATCTGCAAAGGCACTGGATTCCAGCTTTCGCTGGAATGACGAGCTGATGGCACTGAATTTCCATGGGAAATTTTCGATGCCGGGTGCTATGCCCGCGCATTTCTGAAGAACTTCATTTTCCCCGGACAGCAATGGGCCTTCGCCGGAATGACGAGTGGGAGTTTCCGGTGACTGAAAACCTTAAGTACGGGTCAGCGATCTCACCCCTCCCCTGCAAGCAGGGGAGGGAGCAGCAGTTACAGCGTAATCACCTTCTGCCCAGCCGCCTTCAACTTGTCGTTGAGCGCCGCCAGATCCTGCTGCTTCAACTTCTGCCATTCATCCAGCGTCGCCCCCAGCGTTTTCGACAATGTGGCATACGAGGCCTGCGCATCCGGACTCGGATCCGCATCGGCCCCGTCCACCGCCGCAAGCAGCGTTTCCAGGTTCATCGACAAGGCGCGCAGGCTATCCGTGCGGCGTGGCGGCGAGCCGATCGTATTGCGCGGATCGGCGTGCAGCGGCATGCCTGAAACATCCGAAGCGTGCGCTATCAAAGCCGCAACCTGATCATGCACCGCGCCGCTGGCATGCGACTGCCGATCGTCCAGCGCCTGCAGCAGTTGTTTCGCCTCTGCGCTGGCCTTCGCCACCTGGCCCGCGGCCGTTTCCACCTTGATGGCCAAGTCGAACTCGCGCTGTATGGCCGCCACCGAAACGGTCACGCGCGGATCCGGCTTGATGACCAGCGGCTGCCGGTAAGTGTGGCCATCGACGGATAGCGCCACCGTGTAGTTGCCGGGCACGGCCCACACGCCATCTTTCTGATGCCGGCGCCCCTCTTCGCCCTTGCCGGCGTAGCGCAGGTTCCACACGAAGCGATGCATGCCGGGCGTGGTGTGCAGCGGCGTGGGAACCGGCACCCATGCCGGCGCGAATTCAAGTTTCGCCGGATCGAGCATGGGCGGCTTGTCATCGCTGCTGAAGCTGCGCACGGTGTTGTTCTGCGCATCCAGGATGGTCAGCGTCACCGGGCCTTTGACGTGTTGCGGCAAGGTGTAGTCGATCATCGCGCCATCGGGCGGGTTTTCCGCCAGCGGCTCGTCCTTCGGCATGGGCGTGCCGGTGAACGCGGGATGGCGCACACGATACGCATCGGCCGGCTTGAACAGCGTCGCCGCCTGGGTGCTTGCGCCGTCCATCTGCCGCAGCGCCGTCATGTCGTCCATGATCCAGAAGCCGCGGCCGTGGGTGGCGATCACCAGGTCATCCTGGTGCACGTCGATATCGCGCACCGAGGTCGATGGCAGGTTCTGTTGCAACGGCTGCCAATGCGCACCGTCATCGAACGACACGAACATGCCTTTTTCGGTGCCGGCATAGAGCAGGCCTTTGCGGACGGGATCTTCGCGCACCACATTCACGAAGCTGTCGGCCGGAATGCCGTTGTCGATACGCTGCCAACTCTTGCCGCCGTCGGTAGTGCGATAGATATACGGTGCATCGTCATCGAGCCGATGGCGATCGATGGCGAGATACGCCACGTCCGGGCTGAAGTGCGACAACTCGATGCCGCCCACTTTCGACCATGGCGTCAGCGCACCCGGCGTGACGTTGCTCCAATGCGCGCCTTCGTCGCTGGTGCGCCACACCAGACCATCGTCCGTGCCGACCCACAATGATTTCGCGTCGAGCGGGGAGGGCGCAATGGTGTAGATCACGCCGCGCTGCTTGTCGACGTGATTGTCGTCCGCGGCCGTCGGCGCATCGAGGTTGGAAGGTATGCCTGCATCCGGACGCGTGAGATCGGGGCTGATCGGCGCCCAATGCTCGCCGCCATCCGAGGTACGGAACAAGCGCTGATTGGCGAAATACAGCACCTTGTGATCGCGCTTGGAAAACTGCAGCGGCAGTGTCCACGCGGCGCGATAATGCGCAGCGGGATAGGCCAGCGTGGGATCGACGCTGCGCACCTGTTCGGTACGCATGTCGAGCTTGTCCACGCGTCCGCCGTAGACGATGTCGTGATCGTCCGGATCAGGCGCAATCATGTCGCTCTCGCCGCCGGGCGTGAGTTCATGGAATTGCTGCATGGTGATGCCGTCATGGCTGCTGCTGCGGCTGGGCAGCGACACCGCGCCGGAATCCTGCTGCGCGCCATACACCCAATACGGGAAACGGTTGTCGGTGCTGACGTGATAGATCTGCGCGGTCGGCTGGTTGTACCAGCTGCTCCATGTCGTGCCGCCGTTGAGCGTGATCAGCGTGCCCTGGTCGATGCCGAGTATCTGCCGGTTCGAATTGGTCGGGTCGATCCACATCTCGTGGAAGTCGTCACCGGTCGGATCGCCTTTCAACGCGATGAACTGCTTGCCGCCGTCGTCCGAGCGCAACACGATGGTGTTCATCACGTAGATGCGATCGGCGTTCTTCGGATCGACCGTGAGCCGATTGAAATACCAGCCGCGCTGCCAGATGCGCTGATCGTCGGTGACATGCTTCCAGTGGGCGCCGGCATCGTCGGAACGGTAGAGGCCGCCTTCGCCATTGGCCGCATCGACCAAGGCATAAACGCGGTTGGGATCGCTGAGCGCGGTCGCCACGCCGATGCGGCCGGGATGCGCGGCAAAGCCGTTGCCTTGCACTTGCGTCCAATGCGAACCACCGTCGTGCGACACGTACAAACCGCTGCCCGGTCCGTTGGAAGGCGGGTACACGCTCCACGGCGGGCGGCGCGTCTGCCACAGCGAGGCGTAGAGGGTGTTCGGATCATCCGGCTTGAACGCCATGTCGATCGCGCCGGTGTCGTTGTCCTTGAACAACACCTTTTCCCAATGCTGGCCGCCATCGGTGGAGCGGAAGACACCACGTTGCGCATTCGGCCCGTAGGCGTGGCCCAGTGCGGCGACGTACACCACGTCCGGATTATGCGGATCGACCAGGATGCGCCCGATCTGCCGCGTGTCGTCCAGGCCGATGTGCGTCCAATGCTTGCCGCCATCGGTGGATTTGTACATGCCTTTGCCATGCGCGATATCCGAGCGCATGTCCGCTTCGCCGGTGCCGACGTACACGGTATCCGGCCGCGATGGCGCGATGGCAATCGCGCCGATCGAGCCGACACGTTCCTCATCGAAGATCGGCTGCCAGGTGCGGCCGGCGTCATTGGTCTTCCACACGCCACCATCCACCGCACCAAAATAGAAATGCCGGTCGTCGCCGGGAATGCCGGTAACGGCCAGCACGCGGCCGCCGCGGAAGGGGCCGATCAGGCGCCAGTGCAGATCCTGGAATAAAGAAGGATCGACGGTGGCGTGGGCGGCAAAGGCGGTGGTGATGCCGAAGGCGAGTAGAGCAAGGCGGCGCAGTTGCACGGGGCGTTATCTCTTGCGGGGAGAGGGGTTTACTCCCTCTTCCCTGCGGGGAGAGGGCTGGGGTGAGGGGCCGCTCTTGCCTTGAACCAAGCATGCCGCGTTCTTTCATGCTGCCGTCATTCCCGCGCAAGCGGGCATCCACGTTGATCTCAGGCAAAAGCCGGATGGATTCCCGCTTGCGCGGGAATGACGTCCATGTAGTAACGCAAGGTTGCCCCTTACCCTGGCCCTCTCGCTGGAGAGGAAAGGGAGTTGTCGCTCCACTGTAACGCCGTCATCCTCGATTCCAAAGGGTAAACCGATGGCATATAGCCAAGCGCGGCCACATGCGCGATAAGAGGCGGCTCCCTCGCCGTTGCCTGGATCCTGCATGTTGCCGTTGCGCCGCGCCGCGCTGCCGTTTGCCTTGTTGCTGCCGTTGGTTTCGCTCGCTGCCTGGGCGCAAGATGATGATCAGGTTCCTGCCAGCCACAAGACCACCAAGCTGCCGGCGGTGAGCGTCCACGCCAGCGACTGGCGCAAATACCAGCAGGCCAAGCTGCAATACCAGATGCCGGAGGTGGATGGCCCCAGGATCACCGTCACCAAGAAAACCACGGTGACGCATCTGGAAAACCAGCCCACGGTGATCGGCAACAACCTCAACCAGGCGCTGGCCCGCTCGCCCGGCGTGCTGGTTTCCGAACAGCCGACGCCGACGCAGTTCAACTTCAGCTATCGCGGCATCGGCAATCCGCAGGAGTCGGAATTCGTGCTGGTGATGCAGGACGGCATCCCGATGGAAGGCGACTGGATCGGCTTTCCCACGCTCTACGCGTTTCCGATGACGCAGAGCCTGTCCGAAGTGCAGCTTATCCGCGGCGGTTCCAGCCTGCTGTATGGACCGGAGCCGGCGCCGGTGATCAACCTGGTCTCCAAGCGCCCGGCGCCGAACACGCCGCTCAGCATGAGCACTGAAAACGTCGTCGGCGAACACGGCCTGTTTTCCAGCTACAACGTGATCGAGCGCAATCAAGGTGCATGGGCGTTCCGCGCCGATGCAGGCTATGTGCATAGCGACGGCACGCGCGCGAATGACGGTTCGCAGAACCGGCAAGCTGATTTCTACCTGGCCTACAAGCCCGACGAGCACCAGCAGTGGTGGTTGGACTTCCATGCAATCAGTGCCGTCTCCGGCGATGCCGGGCGGCTTAGCTATACGCAATGGCAGCAGGACCCGCGTACCGTTACCACGCCCTATAACCGCGACTGGGTGAACCGCGATCAGCTGGTGCTGGGCCATACGCATGATTTCGGCGACCAATGGTCGCTGGATGCCAAGCTGTGGTTTACCTACCAGGACCTGGTCAGCCGCGCAGCGAAAGCGCCGTTGCCTGGCCAGCTGCCGCCGAGCAGCACGACTTTGCAAGACGAAGCCTTCCGCACCTACGGTGCCGACGTGCGCCTGCGCAAGCACTGGGGCCATGGCAATGCGTTCACCATCGGCACGGTGATGTACTACGGCAGCGATCCGTTCCGGCAGTGGAGCAGTGCGGACCTGATGGTGGCGCCGGATGACCGCAGTGGCAGGCCGATCCTCAACCAGCGCCGCAACTCGCAGTACAACGCCGTGTTTGCCGAGAACGTGTTTCGCCTGCCGCATCGTATCCATATCGTGCCGTCGGTGCGCTTGGAGCGCGAACGCATCTCCGTCGACGAAACCGTGCGCCCACCGTTCCTGTCGCGCCCGCTGATCAAGGAAACCGATACGCGCCATCTGCCGTTGTTAGGCCTGGGGCTGGGCAACGATTTCGGCCACGGCAACGAAACCTACTTCAACGTGTCGCAAGGCTGGCGCCCGTTGCGCTTTTTCGACGTCGCACCGCCTTTCAGCAACTTGCTGGAAGGCCATGCCGCGCAGTTGTCCAAGTCGGTGTCGTGGGAAGCCGGCGTGCACGGCGCGCCGGTCACCGGTCTTTACTACGACGTGAGCGTGTTCTGGATCAATTTCCGCAATCGCCTGGAAACGCAATACATCAACGCGATCGACACCGTTTACGTCAACACCGGCAACACGCGCAGCCGCGGATTGGAAGCGCAGCTCGACTACGATTTCTTCGCGCCGACCGAGCTGGCTACCGAAGGCCAGCACCTGGAAACCTTCTTCAATGCCAGCCTGCTCAACGCCAGGTTCGTCGCAAGCGCCATTCCCGGCCAGGTCGGCAAAACCCCGGCGTTTTCGCCGGACTATCTGGTCAAGACGGGTGTGACCTGGCGCAACGAACGCGTGAAGCTCAGCCTCACCGCGGTGTCCTCGGCGGCGCAGTATTGGCAGGATTCCGATCAGCCGTACGGCAGCGGCATCACGTATATGCCGGCGCGCATGCCTGCCTATACGGTGGTGGACGTGGCCTCGGATTGGCAGTTGAATCATTCGCTGCGCTTGCTGGCAGGTGTCAGCAATCTCGGCAATCGGCATTACTTCGATCGCGTTTGGCAGAATGGACTGGAGCCGGCGTTTGGCAGGACTTGGTATACGGGGTTTGCGTTGAGTTATTAGGCGCACTCAATCTTACGTGGCCGTCATTCCCGCGAAAGCGGGAATCCATTTGCTCTGATGCAAATGGTGAAGATGGATTCCCGCTTTCGCGGGAATGACGGTGAGGAGAGGCCGAGCGTACGGAAGTAGCATGCATTCGGTCTTGGTTGCTCATCACTTCGCAGCGGGAGTTCACATGTCGACACGCGCTCTTCTCCGTCCTCTTTCCGCACTCGCCTGCGCGTGCCTGCTCGCCAGCGCAGTGCCGTTGCAGGCGGACACGCCGCCAACACCGAACCACGCCAGCGACGCCTTGCAATGGCGCCTCGTCGGCCCGTTCCGCGGCGGCTGGGCGACGATGGCCGCCGGCGATCCCAGCAAACCCGATACCTTCTACATCGGCACCGCCGGTGGCGGCGTGTGGAAAACGACAGACGCCGGCCGCACCTGGCAGCCGAGCTTCAACGAGCCCGCCGCACCCATCGGCGCGATCGCCGTGGCGCCTTCGAACACCAACGTGATCTACGCCGGCTCCGGCCAGGTGGCCGCGCGCTATGACGTCGCTGCCGGCAACGGCATGTACCGTTCCGATGACGGCGGCAAGACGTGGCAGCACATCGGCCTTACCGAGAGCAAGCACATCGGCCGCATCATCGTCGATCCACATGATGCCAACACGCTGCTGGTCGGCGTGCTCGGCCATTACTTCGGGCCGAACAAGGAACGCGGCGTCTATCGTTCCACCGATGGCGGCAAGACCTGGCAGCAAACGCTGTTTGTCGATGCCGATACCGGCGTGGTGGACCTCGCTGCCGATCCGTCCAATCCGAGCATCGTCTACGCCGCAACCTGGCAGGTGCGCAACTATCCTTGGCTGTCCTACTTTCAGCCGAACGCAGGGCCGGGCAGCGGTTTGTACAAGTCCACCGACGGTGGCGTGACCTGGAAGCGCATCACCGGCAACGGTTGGCCGGCCGGTACGCTGGCGCGCATCGGCATCGCCACGGCAAGCGGCAATCGCGTGTATGCCGTGGTGAACTCCGCCAATCCGCGCAAGGACAGCGGCCTGTATCGTTCCGACGATGGCGGCGCCACCTGGCAGGCGGTAAGCCATGAATCCTGGCAGCCGAACGACTACTTCAGCCGTATCACCGTCGATCCGCAAAATCGCGATCGCATCTATTCGGCCGGACAATCCATCCGTCGTTCCGATGATGGCGGCAAGCACTGGGCCATCTTCAAAGGTGCGCCGGGCGGCGACGATTACCATTTCCTGTGGATCGATCCGCGCGACTCGACGCGCATGATTGCGGCAAGCGATCAAGGCGCCGTCGTCACCGTCAACGGCGGCAAGAGCTGGAGCAGCTGGTACAACCAACCCACCGGCCAGTTCTACCACCTCGCCACGGATAACCAATTCCCGTACTGGATTTATTCCGGCCAGCAGGATTCTGGCACCGTCGGCATCGCCAGCCGCAGCGACTACGGTTCCATTTCCTATCGCGACTGGCGCCCGGTGGGCGGTGATGAGCGTGATTACGACGTGCCGTATCCGGACGATCCCAACATCGTGTTCGGCTCCGGTCTCGGTGGCCGCGTCTCGCGCTGGGATCGCCGCACCGGCGTCGTGCAGAACGTGACCGCATGGCCGGTGAGCAGCTACGGCCAACGCCCCACCAACTTCAAATACCACTACACCTGGATCACGCCGATCGCGTTTTCCGCCAAGCCGCCGTATGCGCTTTACCTCGGCGCGCAGGTGTTGTTCCGCAGCACCGACCAGGGCCAGCACTGGGACGTGATCAGCCCCGATCTCAGCGCAAAGAAAGAAGGCGCTACCGAGGGCTGCCAAGGCAATCCCAACGCGCAGCAGGCGCGCGATTGCGGATACGGCGTGATCTACAGCATCGCACCGTCGCCCTTCAGCAACGATGAAATCTGGATCGGTACCGATGACGGTTCCATTCAATACACGCGCGATGGTGGCAAGAACTGGCAGAACGTCACGCCGAAAGAACTGCCGCACTGGGGCATCGTCAGTTCGCTCGACCTGTCCACGTTGAAGCAGGGCACTGCCTACGCCGCGGTCGACAACCATCGCCAGGATGATTTCCATCCGCACGTGTGGCGCACGCACGACTATGGCAAAACCTGGACGGATATCGCCGCGGGTTTGCCGCAAGACGATTTCGTGAGCGTGGTACGTGCCGATACGCAGCGCGAAGGCTTGCTGTTTGCCGGTACCGATCGCGGCGTATACGTGTCGTATGACGACGGCGCGCATTGGCAATCGCTCCAACGCAATTTGCCCACCGCATGGGTGCGCGACCTCACCATTCACGGCAACGACCTGGTCGCCGGCACGCAGGGCAGGGCAATCTGGATTCTCGACGACATCACGCCGCTGCGCCAGGCCGGCGCCGACAACGCACGCAAGACCACGCTCTACACACCGGCCGATGCCGTGCGCGTGCGCGCCAACGAAAACAAGGACACGCCACTGCCGCCCGACGAACCGCTCGGCCAGAACCCACCGGCCGGCGCCATCATCGACTACCAGTTGGCAAGCACCGCGAAAGGCCCCGTCACGCTGGACATCCTCGACAGCGACGGCAAAACCGTGCGCCACTACTCCAGCGCCGACAAACCGGAAAACCTGCCGGCCCGGCGCTACTTCCAGAAAGGCTGGCTGGGTACGCCGGAAAAACTCGGCACCAGCGCCGGCATGCACCGCTTCGTGTGGAACCTGCGCTATCCGCGCCCGGAGGCTTTGCTCTACGGCTACAGCATCGCCGCCACCTGGGATTCCGATACGCCGCTTACGCCCGAAGGTCCGCTGGCATTGCCGGGTAAATACCAGGTGGTGCTCACCGTCGATGGCAAATCCTATCGCGCACCATTGAACGTCGTGCCCGACCCGCGCGTCACGATCGACCAGAACGCCCTCGCCGAAGGCCTGGCCTTCTCGCGCGACGTCGGCACAGCGCTGCAACACGTCTGGCAAACCCATGGCGAGGTCGATGCCGTACGCGATCAACTCGACGATGCCGAGAAAAAGGCCGGCAGCAACCCATCGCTGCACGAGCAGATCGACAGCCTCCGCAAGAAAACCGACTCGCTCGTTTCCGGCGACAGCGAAAACTCCACCAACCTCGAAGCCATGAACGATGCGCTCACCGCCATCGCCAGCGACGTGGAAGGCGCCGATCGCGCTCCCACCGGCGGGCAGCGGCAGGCGTTTGCCGAATACAAGGCGAATCTCGATAAAGCCGTTGCGCAGTGGCAATCGATTCGCAATTCAGATCTACCTGCGCTCAACGCGAAGCTGCATGCCGCGAGCATCAAGGCGATCAGCGTGCCGGCGGCGAATCAGCTTCATGCCGAAGGGCCGGCTGATTCGGATGATGTTCCATAAGGCTGGGCTGAAAAAGGCTGGGACTGCATCCTGGCCTTGGGCCTTTTCTGCTGCCACGGCCTGGTTATGAAATGACTTGTCTTAATAGTCATAATTTAGCTAAATTATGACTATATTCAATGACCATGGGAGCGGGCAACAATGGAAGGCAATCAGGTTTCCAAGTCTGAATTCAAGGCAAAAGCGCTTGAATTTTTCCGGCAGATCGAGGCGTCGGGTGAAAGCGTGGTTGTAACCGATCACGGCAAGCCTGCCTTGGAAGTCCGGCCGTACCGTGGCAGTGATCGTAATCCGCTTGATGTACTGCGCGGCTCGGTTGTTCGTTATAGCAACCCAACGGCGCCGGTAGGTGTGGCGTGGGAAGCGGCGCGGTGATCGTTCTCGACACGCATGCGCTGGTTTGGTGGGTGAACGGCGATGATGGCCTGAGCGCTAAAGCCAGAAAGGCTATCGAACATGAGCTGGATGGTGGCGAAATTGTGATTTCTGCTATCTCGGCCTGGGAAATCGCTATGTTGGTAGCGCGCGAAAGACTTGTACTGTCAATGGATGTGGAGAGTTGGCTTAGTACAGTGGCGCAAATCGATGCGGTTCGCTTTATTCCCGTGGACGTCGAAATCAGCGTGAAGTCGGTAAATTTGCCCGGTGAATTTCACAATGATCCGGCCGATCGCATGATTGTGGCGACGGCACGCAAGCTGGCTGTTTCACTCGTGACGCGCGACGAAAAGATTCGTAGCTACAGGCACGTCAAGACGATCTGGTGATAATTCGCAAGTTGGACGAAACTCCTGTGCGCAGGTTGGGATGCGAACTAACGAAGATTGGCATTCCGGCGAAGGATGAAGCATCCGGAATTTCCACCTTTCGTCTATTGGGCCTCTTGCCGAATCCTCCGTGATGTTTGCAACCGCCAGTCTCCTGAAGGAGCCGTAGGTGGCGCATGGACAGGTTGCGCATACAAGACTGCAAATGCCTAAAACTTCGCATGTGTGATGCACCAATCATGCTGCGAAGCAGCAGCCTCGCACGCTTTTCAAGTTTGTAATCATTCTTCTCATGTATTTGAGCTAGAGTCGGATGGCCCACTTATGCGGCATATTGTCTCGAGCGAACCATGGGGAAACGAGCATGACCGTAGTGCCTGAATCTGTACCGGCGTCAGCGGGAGCGACGTCAGGTTGGTTGGCCAGGGAACGCACCATCGCAGGGCCTCGTTTCAATCGCTGGTTCGTGCCGCCGGCGGCTTTGGCCATCCATTTGTGCATTGGCATGGCTTACGGTTTTTCGGTGTTCTGGCTGCCGATGAGCAAGCTGGTTCCGGGCGCGGCCAGTTGCGAAAGCCTCGGCTTTTTCGCGCAGCTGTTTGCGGGGTCGTGCAATTGGACGGTGCCTGCCGTCACGCACATCTTTGAAACGTTTATCGCCATGCTGGGTATTTCCGCCGCGATCTGGGGCGGTTGGCTGGAGCATGCGGGACCGCGCAAGGCTGGCTTTATCGCGGCCTTGTGCTGGGGTGGCGGGTTGGTGATCGGGGGCATCGGAGTGTCAATGCACCAGCTGTGGCTGGTGTTTCTGGGATGCGGCGTGCTTGGCGGTATTGGTCTGGGTATCGGCTATATCGCACCGGTGTCCACGCTGATCAAATGGTTTCCGGACCGCCGCGGCTTGGCGACCGGTTTCGCGATCATGGGTTTTGGCGGTGGCGCGATGATCGGTGCGCCGATCGCGGTGGCCTTGATGGCGCGCTTCGCTCATGGCGAAGTGGCGGGTGTCGCCAGCACGTTGATCGTGATGGGCATTCTCTACTTCCTCGCCATGACGGCCGGCGCATTCGGCTTCCGCGTGCCGCCCAGCGGTTGGAAGCCTTTGGGCTGGACGCCACCGGCCGTCACCAACACGCTGATCACCACCAAGCACGTACATTTGAACGTGGCGTGGAAAACACCGCAGTTCTGGATGCTGTGGATCGTGTTGTGCATGAACGTGACGGCGGGCATCGGCGTGCTCGCCATGGCCAGCCCGATGTTCCAGGAAGTGTTCGGCGCGCGCCTGCTGGGAGCTGCCGCAACGGCGTCGCTCACGGTCGCGCAGAAGGCATCGATTGCCGCTGCGGCAGCCGGCCTGGTGGGCTTGATCAGCCTGTTCAACAGCCTTGGCCGTATTTTTTGGGCATCCATGTCGGATTTCCTCGGCCGCAAGACCACCTATACCGTGTTCTTCCTGCTCGGCATCGCGCTGTACTGCGTCTTGCCCACGCTGGGTCACTTAGGCATGGCGGGCGTGTTTGTTATCACCGTGTGCGTGATCCTGTCGATGTACGGCGGCGGTTTCTCCACCGTGCCGGCTTACCTGGCCGACATTTTCGGTACGCAGATGGTCGGCGCCATCCATGGCCGGCTGCTCACCGCGTGGTCGGTAGCGGGTGTCATCGGTCCGTTCCTGATTGCCGCCTTGCGCCAGGCGCAGCTGGATGCGGGTGTTGCCAAGAACCTGGTATACGACCGCACGCTGTATATCCTGGCCGCCCTGCTGCTGATTGGCTTTATCGCCAATTTAATGGTCAGGCCGGTCAAGGAAGCGCACCATATGACCGACGAGGAACTCGCGCGCGAACGTTCGTTGCAGCACGAGGCGCCGGGTGTCATGGCCAATGCCGAGCAGGCGGCGCGTGGCGCTTTCGGCATCGTGGGTGCGATTGCCTGGGCGGCGGTCGGGATTCCATTCCTGATCGGCGTGTGGATTGCGCTGAGCAAGGCTGCCGCGTTGTTTTGAGGTGTTGCTTGGATGCTGAAAATCGATTCTTTCTAAGCTGGATGCGATGCTCCCATGGCCGTCATTCCCGCGAAAGCGGGAATGACGGCCATGGAATAGATAGTGGTGCACGGAAAGAGCGATAGCTGCTGAGGATTTTTCTATTATGAACCCCGCAAAAAACATCGCATCGCTGCCGCTGATCGATGACAGGACTCGCGGTGCCGTACTCGATGTGACCGCCAGGCTGAAGGATCGGCCCGGCGCTTTGCTACCCATCCTGCATGGCGTGCAGGATGCGCTGGGTTACGTACCCGAAGAAGCCATCCCGCTGATTGCGCGCGAACTCAACCTGTCGCGCGCCGACGTGCATGGCGTGGTGACGTTCTATCACTACTTTCGCACGCATCCGGCTGGCAAGCGCACCATCTACCTGTGCCGCGCCGAATCCTGCCAGTCGATGGGCGCGGCGAAGCTGGAGCAGCATGTGAAGCAGCGGCTCGGCGTGGATTTCCATCAAACCACCGCAGACGGTGCATTCACCCTGGAACCGGTGTATTGCCTCGGCAATTGCGCGTGCTCGCCGGCCATGATGGTGGGTGATCAACTGAAGGGCCGCATGACGCCGGCAAGCTTCGACGCATGGCTGCTGGCGGAGGCGCAATGAGCATTACCGTTTACGTGCCGTGCGATGCCAGCGCCGTCTCGCTGGGCGCCGATGCCGTGGCCAAGGCGATCGAATGCGAGGCCGCTTCACGCAACCTGGACGTGCGCATCGTGCGCAACGGTTCGCGCGGCCTGTACTGGCTGGAGCCGATGGTGGAAGTGGAAACGCCTGCTGGCCGTGTTGCCTACGGTCCGGTGCAGGTGACCGACGTACTGGGCCTGTTCGATGCCGACTTTCTGCACGGCGGCGTCGATGTATTGAAGCTGGGGCTCAGCGAGGACATCTCTTGGTTGAAGAGCCAGCAACGGCTGACGTTCGCGCGCGTCGGCGTGATCGATCCGCGCAGCCTGGATGATTACCTGGCGCACGATGGTTATCGAGGCCTTGCCACGGCATTGAAAATGGAACCGGCGGCGATCGTGCAGGCGGTCACCGACTCGGGTTTGCGCGGCCGCGGTGGCGCAGCGTTTCCCGCCGGCATCAAGTGGAAGACTTGCCTGGATGCAGGCGCCGAGCAGAAATACATCGTCTGCAATGCGGACGAAGGCGATTCGGGCACGTACTCCGATCGCATGATCATGGAAGGCGATCCGTTCGTGCTGATCGAGGGCATGACCATTGCCGGCCTGGCGGTTGGCGCTACGCGCGGCTATATCTATCTGCGCGTCGAATACCCGCATGCGCAGCGCGCGCTGGACGCGGCCATCGAGACGGCCAGGGCGCGCGGTTATCTCGGCGACGATATCCGCGGCAGCGGCAAGGCCTTCCACCTGGAAGTGCGCATGGGCGCCGGTGCCTATATCTGCGGCGAGGAAACCTCGCTGCTGGAAAGCCTGGAAGGCAAGCGCGGGCAGGTGCGCTTCAAGCCGCCGTTGCCGGCTATCGAAGGTTTATTCGGCAAGCCCACGGTGATCAACAACGTGATCACGCTGGCGACGGTACCCATCATTCTGGATCGTGGCGCGGCGTTCTATCGCGATTATGGCGTGGGCAAATCACGCGGCACGTTGCCGCTGCAATTGGCCGGCAACGTAAAACAGCCAGGGCTGGTGGAACGCGCTTTCGGGCTTACGTTGCGTGAGCTGATCGAAGGCTACGGCGGCGGCACGGCAAGCGGGCGTCCTGTGCGCGCAGTGCAGGTGGGCGGTCCGTTGGGCGCCTACATTCCCGCGTCGCAACTGGATACACCAATCGATTACGAAGCGTTTGCAGCCATCGGCGGCATGGTTGGCCACGGTGGCATCGTGGTGTTCGATGACACCGTCGACATGGCGGCCCAAGCGCGTTTCGCGATGGAGTTCTGCGCGATCGAGTCGTGCGGCAAGTGCACGCCGTGCCGGATCGGTTCCACGCGCGGCGTGGAAGTGATTGATCGCATGGTTGCCGGCGATGCGGCGGAAAAGGCGCGCAACGAAGTGTTGCTGCGCGATCTATGCCAAACCATGGTGGCGGGTTCGTTGTGTGCATTGGGTGGCATGGCGCCGTTTCCGGTGTTGAGTGCGCTGGATCATTTTCATGAGGATTTTGAAGACAAGAAGCACTCGCTTTTAAGCCCTCTCCCCTCCGGGGAGAGGGTTGGGTGAGGGGCGAATCTTGCGGTGAAGTTATGCAGGTGCAGGGCAGTGGCTTGATTGAAGTTTCCGGCAAGCCTTCACCCCTCACCCCAACTCCTCTCCCCGAAGGGGAGATGGGCTATGTACCGCTGAGGAGGTAGTTAGTCATGCTGTCCATCGTCGACATCGACCGCGGCACCCCCGCCGTCACATCGGACAAGCAGGTCACGCTGGACATCGATGGCCGCAGCATCCGCGTGCCGGAAGGCACGTCCGTGATGCGTGCCGCGTCGCAGGCCGGTATCAATATTCCCAAGCTGTGCGCCACCGACATGCTGGACGCCTTCGGATCCTGCCGGCTGTGCCTGGTCGAGATCGAAGGCCGCAAAGGCTATCCCGCATCGTGCACCACGCCGGTTACGGAAGGCATGAAGGTCAGCACGCAAACGCCCAGGCTGGCCGAGATCCGCCGTGGCGTGATGGAGCTGTACATCTCCGATCACCCGCTGGACTGCCTGACCTGTCCGGCCAATGGCCATTGCGAATTGCAGGACATGGCTGGCGTGGTGGGCCTGCGCGAAGTGCGTTACGGCTACGAGGGCGAAAACCACGTTCTTGCGAAGACGAAAGGCGGCGAGGTCAATCCGCTGTTCGCGCCCAAGGACGAATCCAATCCTTACTTCACCTTCGATCCGTCCAAATGCATCGTCTGTTCGCGCTGCGTGCGCGCCTGCGACGAAGTGCAAGGCACGTTCGCGCTGACCATCCAGGGGCGCGGCTTCGAGTCGAAGGTCTCGGCCAGCCAGGACAACCTCTTCCTGGATTCCGAATGCGTGTCGTGCGGTGCCTGCGTGCAGGCTTGCCCTACCGCGACCTTGTCGGAAAACTCATTGATCGAGCTTGGCCAGGCCGAACACAGCATCGTCACCACCTGCGCCTATTGCGGCGTGGGCTGCAGTTTTCGCGCCGAGATGAAAGGCGAGGAAATCGTACGCATGGTGCCGAACAAGGACGGTCACGCCAACCATGGCCACTCCTGCGTGAAAGGGCGCTTTGCGATCGGCTATGCCACGCATCCGGATCGCATCAATAGGCCGATGATCCGCCAGAAGACTACCGATCCGTGGCGCATCGTCAGCTGGGAGCAGGCGATTGCGCATGTCGCCAGCGAGTTCAGGCGGCTGCAGGATAAATACGGCAAGTTCTCGATCGGCGGCATTACCTCCTCGCGCTGCACGAACGAAGAAACCTACCTGGTGCAGAAGCTGGTGCGCGCCGGCTTCGGCAACAACAACGTGGATACCTGCGCGCGCGTCTGCCATTCGCCCACCGGTTACGGCTTGAAGTCGACCATGGGTGAATCGGCCGGCACGCAGGATTTCGATTCCATCCGCTACACCGACGTGGTGCTGGTGATCGGCGCCAATCCCACCGATGCGCATCCGGTGTTCGGTTCGCAGATGAAGCAGCGCCTGCGTGCGGGCGCCAGGCTGATCGTGATCGATCCGCGCCGCATCGACCTGGTGCGCACGCCGCACATCAAGGCGGACTATCACTTGAAGCTGCGGCCCGGCACCAACGTGGCCGTGCTCAATGCCCTGGCGTACGTTATCGTTACCGAGGGGCTGGTCGATGAAGCCTTCGTCGCCGCGCGTTGCGAAAAGCCTGCCTTCGACAAGTGGCGCGCGTTCGTGGCACAGGAAAAACACAGCCCCGAAGCGTTGGAAGCGGAAACCGGCGTTCCGGCGGCGATGATCCGCGGCGCCGCTCGCCTCTATGCCACCGGCGGCAACGCAGCGATCTATTACGGCCTGGGCGTTACCGAACACTCGCAAGGTTCCACGGCGGTGATGGGCATTGCCAACCTCGCCATGGCCACCGGCAACATCGGCCGCGAAGGCGTGGGCGTGAACCCGATGCGCGGGCAGAACAACGTGCAAGGCTCTTGCGACATGGGCTCGTTCCCGCACGAGTTTCCCGGTTATCGCCACGTGGGCGATGCGGCGGTGCGTGCATCGTTCGAAGCGGCCTGGGGCGTGCACTTGCATGACGAACCCGGCCTGCGCATTCCCAATATGTTCGAGGCCGCCATCGACGGCAGCTTCAAGGGTTTGTATATCGAAGGCGAAGACATCGCGCAGTCCGACCCCGACACGCAGCACGTTACGGCCGCACTGGAAGCGATGGAATGCGTGGTAGTGCAGGACCTGTTCCTCAACGAAACCGCCAAGTTCGCGCATGTGTTCCTGCCCGGTTGCTCGTTCCTGGAAAAGGACGGCACCTTCATCAACGCCGAACGCCGCATTTCGCGCGTGCGCAAGGTGATGGAGCCGAAGAACGGCTATGCGGATTGGGAAGTGACGCAACTGCTGGCCAACGCGATGGGTTGTCCCATGCACTACACGCATCCGTCCGAGATCATGGACGAGATCGCGCGCCTCACACCCACCTTCCACGCCGTGAGCTTCGAGAAGCTCGACCAGCTTGGCTCGATCCAGTGGCCATGCAATGAAGCGCATCCGCAAGGCACGCCAGTGATGCATGTGGGCGAGTTCGTGCGCGGCAAGGGCCGTTTCATGCTCACTGAGTACGTGCCGACGTCGGAGAAGGTCAACGCGGCATATCCGCTGATTCTCACCACCGGCCGCATCCTCAGCCAATACAACGTCGGTGCGCAGACGCGCCGCACGCCCAATGTGGCATGGCATGACGAGGATCGTCTGGAAATCCATCCGCACGATGCGGAGGAACGCGGCATCCGCGAAGACGACTGGGTGGGCATCGGGAGCCGCGCCGGGCAGACCGTGTTGCGTGCACGCATTTCCGAGCGCATGCAGCCGGGCGTGGTGTATACGACGTTCCATTTTCCCGGCTCCGGCGCCAATGTCATCACCACCGAGAACTCGGACTGGGCCACCAACTGTCCCGAATACAAGGTAACGGCGGTGCAAGTGACGCGGGTCAACCAGCCTTCCGAATGGCAGCAGCGTTACCAGGCGTTCTCTCAAACGCAGCAGGCTTTGCTGGATGCAGCCGAAACGTCCTGATCCATCCGGTGCTGATCAAGGCCGCGGCTACGTGATGCGCCAGGTGGATCGCTATCGCCTTGGCGAGCGCGAGCAGGTGAGCGATGCCATCACCGAAGAAGTACCGGTGGCGATGCTCTACAACGAGGTGCCATTCGCCGTGATGATGGTGACACCACTGGATCTGGAGGATTTCGCGCTGGGCTTTTCGTTGAGCGAAGGCCTGGTGGCGAAGCCGGACGACCTGTTGTCGATGGAAGTGCGCCCGCGCCTGGAAGGCGTGGAATTGGCGATGCACGTGGCATCCGATGTGGTCGGCCAGCGTGCCGGCGAGGGTGGCGAGCGCTTGCTGCCGGGACGCAGCGGCTGCGGCCTGTGCGGTGCGCGCATGCTGGAAGATGCCGTGCGCCATCCTGCTCCCGTCGGGCCTGGGCCGCGCATCGAAACTGTCGCGCTGGAGCGTGCCCTGGATGCGTTGCAGTCCATGCAGCCGGTGAACAGCGCAACCGGTTCCGTGCATGCCGCAGCCTGGATCGACGTGGACGGCAACATCATGCTGGTGCGCGAAGATGTCGGCCGCCATAACGCATTGGATAAATTGATCGGCGCCATGGTGAAGGCGCGCCTCCGTTCGCAGCAGGGTTTTCTGCTCGTTACCAGTCGTGCGAGCTATGAAATGGTCACCAAGGCCGCGAGCGCCGGCATCACCGTGATGGCGGCGATTTCCGCGCCCACCGCGCTGGCCATGCATCTGGCCGAAAGCACGCATATGACGCTGATCGGCTTCGCGCGGCCGGGCAGCTACGTCGTCTACACTCACCCGCAGCGCTTGCTGCACGCGCAGGAGCAACGGCATGAATATCGAACGCCTGGTGGCGATGGTGAATGACATCGGCCATTACTTTGCCGCCGAGCCGGATGAGGCGCTGGGCGTGGCTGGTATCGCCGATCACTTGAAGCGGTTCTGGGAGCCAGGCATGCGCAAGCAGATCGTGGCACATCTGGCGGCAGGCGGCGAAGGCTTGGAGCCGCTGGCGAAGAAGGGCGTGCAGCGCTTGGCGGAGATCGACAGCAAACTGCATGCATGACCGCTTGCCGTAATGCATCCACCGTCAGTCCGACGCAGGCCCACTGCAGTCCGGGGAAAATGAAGTTCTTCAGAAATGCGCGGGCATAGCACCCCGCATCGAAAATTTTCCATGGAAATTCAGTGCCATCAGTCCGTCATTCCAGCGAAAGCTGGAATCCAGTGCCTTTGCAGATTTTCAAGTCGCTGGATTCCAGCTTTCGCTCACTAGTGTCCGGCACGGCTTTGCGAATCCGCAGCAAGACATGGATATGACGCAGCTT
>NZ_DAIOEU010000078.1:0-18992 GCF_036746095.1 Dyella sp. | reverse complement strand
CCGCTTCGGCGTCACGCCGGCCTACCTCGTCAATGCCGAAGTGCTGCAGATCAAGGTTGCGCAGGGCGCCAAGCCCGGTGAGGGCGGTCAGCTGCCCGGCCACAAGGTGGATGCCACCATTGCGCGCCTGCGTTATGCGAAGCCCGGCATCGGCCTGATTTCGCCGCCGCCGCATCACGACATCTATTCCATCGAAGACCTGGCCGAGCTGATTCACGACTTGAAGGAAGTGAATCCGGAAGCGTTGATTTCGGTGAAGCTGGTGTCGCACGCGGGTGTCGGCACGGTTGCCGCGGGCGTGGTGAAAGCCGGTGCTGACCTGATCACCGTCAGCGGCCACGATGGCGGCACCGGCGCAAGTCCGCTCACCTCCATCAAATACGCCGGTACGCCGTGGGAACTCGGCCTGGCCGAAACGCAGCAGACGCTACGCCGCAACGACTTGCGTGGCCGCGTGCGCCTGCAGACCGATGGCGGTTTGAAGACTGGCCTGGACGTGATCAAGGCCGCGTTGCTTGGCGCGGAAAGCTTCGGCTTCGGCACTGGCCCAATGGTGGCGCTGGGCTGCAAGTACCTGCGCATCTGCCACTTGAACAACTGCGCCACCGGCGTGGCCACGCAGCATCCGGTGCTGCGCAAGGATCACTTCATCGGCCTGCCCGAGATGGTGATGAACTACTTCACCTTCATCGCGCAGGATGTGCGCGCGCATCTGGCCAAGCTTGGCGTGCGCTCGCTGGGCGAGATCGTGGGACGCACCGATTTGCTGGAGCAGCTCGAAGGCGTCACGCCGGTGCAGCACCGGCTTGATCTCACGCCGCTGATCGACGGCACCGGCTTGAGCGCGCGCAGCGAATTCGCCTGCACGCTGCCGCGCAACCCGATGCGTGATGACGCCGAGCTTGCATCGCGCATCGCCATCGATACGGCTGCAGCGGTGGCGAACAAGACCGGTGGTTCGTTCGCTTATCGCATCGAGAACGTCGATCGTGCGATCGGCGCGCGCTTGTCCGGCGACGTCGCGCGTCGTCATGGCGATCACGGCATGGATGCGAGCCCGATCGAACTGAAGCTGGAAGGCGCGGCGGGTCAAAGCCTTGGTGCGTGGAACGCCGGCGGCGTGCATATCGAGCTGATCGGCGAAGCCAACGACGGTGTCGGCAAAGGCATGGCCGGTGGCCGCATCGTAGTGCGTCCGCCGGCGGATGCGCCGTACGCCAGCCAGGACGCGTCGATCATCGGCAACACCTGCTTGTACGGCGCCACCGATGGCGAGCTGTATGCGGCGGGCCGCGCGGGCGAACGCTTCGCCGTGCGCAATTCCGGCGCGATCGCCGTCGTCGAGGGTGCGGGCGATCATTGCTGCGAATACATGACCGGCGGCGTGGTCGCCGTGCTCGGCAAGGTCGGCCTCAATTTCGGCGCCGGCATGACCGGCGGCTTTGCCTATGTGCTCGATCTCGAGCGCGATTTCGTCGACTGCTACAACCACGAGCTGGTCGACATCCTGCGTATCTCACCCGAGGGGATGGAAAACTACATGCAGCACCTGCGGAAATTGGTTACCCGCCACGTTGAATTGACTGGCAGCGATTGGGGTCGGCAGATTCTGCGCGACTTCCGCGGCCTGCAATACAAGTTCTGGCTGGTGAAACCGAAAGCCGCGAGCCTCGCCGTGCTGGCCGAAGAACTCAGGAGGGCAGCATGAGCGCCAAGCTATTCCAATTTCTCGACGTGCCTCGACAGCCGCCGCGCACCGTCCCGGTGGCGGTGCGCGTGCTCGGTTATGGCGAAATCGGCGGCGACTTCGCTTCGCCGCAGGCATCCACGCAGGCGGAGCGTTGCATCGATTGCGGCAATCCGTATTGCGAACATGCCTGCCCGGTGCACAACTACATTCCCAACTGGCTGAAGCTGGTGCAGCAGGGCCGCATCATGGAAGCGGCCACGCTGATGCACGAAACCAACCCGCTACCGGAAATCTGCGGCCGCGTGTGTCCGCAGGATCGCCTGTGCGAAGGTGCGTGCACGCTGGAACAGACCGCATTTGGCGCGGTGACCATCGGCAGCATCGAACGTTGGGTAACGGATGAAGCGTTGCGCCAAGGCTGGCGTCCGGATCTTTCCAATGTGCGTGAAACGGCGCACCGCGTTGCCGTGATCGGAGCGGGCCCTGCCGGCCTGGCGTGTGCGGATCGTCTGCGCCGCGAAGGCATCGCCGTCGACGTCTATGATCGCCAGCACGAAATCGGCGGCCTGCTCACCTTCGGCATCCCGCCGTTCAAGCTCGACAAAGGCGTGGTGCGAACGCGGCGCGATGTGCTCGAAGGCATGGGCGTGCGTTTCCTGCTCGGCAAGGAGGTCGGCCGCGACGTGGAATTCGGCGCACTGCTGGAAGAATACGACGCGATCTTCGTCGGCACCGGTGCTTACACGTTTGTGGATGGCCAACTGCCCGGGCGCGAATTGCTCGGCGTGCATGACGCGTTGCCGTTCCTGATCGCCAACACCGAGCGCCTGCTGCGCGACGAACCTGCATCAACGTTCGATTTCCACGGCAAGCACGTGGTGGTGCTTGGCGGCGGCGACACCGGCATGGACTGCAACCGCACCGCGATCCGCCTCGGCGCAGCTTCGGTTACCTGCGTATATCGCCGCGACGAAGCGAGCATGCCTGGCTCCGCGCGCGAGGTGAATTACAGTCGCGAGGAAGGCGTCACCTTCCTGTTCCAGCGCCAGCCGGTGGCGATTCTCGACAACGGCAACGGCCAGGTGCGGGGCGTGCGCGTGGTGGAAACACAGCTGGTGGATAGCGGCGATGGTCGGCCGCGGCCGCAGAACGTTCCCGGTACCGAATCGGATATCGTGGCGGACGTGGTGATTCAATCGTTCGGCTTTCTGCCCAGCCCGCCCAATTGGCTTGGCGCGCATGGCGTTGAACTGGCGCGTTCCGGCAAAGTGATCACCGGTGCGAATGGACGACTGCCACATCAAACCAGCCATCACAAAATATTCGCTGGCGGCGACAACGTGCGCGGTGCCGATCTGGTCGTGCGCGCCGTGTATGACGGCCGCGAGGCCGGCAGGAGCATTGCCAGCATGTTGGCGGGTGTCTCGGCAAAGGAAGCGATGGCCGCCGGCTAAGGCGTTTTCCACCCTTGAAAGCGCGATCAGCCCTCCCGGTCATCGGGAGGGGCTGATCGTCGCCGGCGTGGCAGCGCGTTTTCAGAACAGCTTCTGGTCGTACTTCAAATACACCACCCGGCCAAAGTCATACTGCGGATTGTATGCATACTGCGTAAAACCATCCGTGCCGGTCGGGCCCAGCGGGCCGATCACGTTCTGCACGCCGTTATAGCTTAGCGGCGCGTGCCGGTTGAAAAGATTGGTGGCACCGACGGAGATCTGGCCGTGCCACGGTGCCTTCCAATTGAACTGCAGGTCGCTGAACGCCAACGCGCCCTGGCGATATGCCCCTTGCTGGCCCTGCACGAAGGCATCGGGCTCATTGCATGGGAAGTACATTTGCAAGTTGGTGTCATTCCCACGGCAGGGTTCCTTCAACGACGAGAAGTAGCGAACGGTCCAGGTGGCGCCGAAGTTGCCCCATGACCAGTTGACGTTGGTTACATCGCGGAAACGCCATACGGGGCCGAGATTCGCGTCGTAGGCGCCCACGTTCCAGCCGACGACCGGGCCGCCGGCCACGGTTTGCTCCTTCAATGAATTGATGTAGGTCCCGCTGGTATCGACCTTGAACTTGCCGACGGGCGTGTCGGGGAAGAGATAGCTTAGTGACACATCAGCGCCGCGTTCGTCGACAAAGCCCTCGTTGACCAGTGCTTGCAGCAGATTGATGACCTGGCCGTTCGCCGGCGAGCGCTGGAATTGCGTGCACTGCTGCGTTTCGCCCAACTGGTAGCAGTTGTTCAAGATGCTGTTGGCAGAAGGCAGAGTGATGATGTTGTCCACGCGGATGCGATAGCCATCCAGCGTCAGGTTGAAACCCGTCAGCCAACTCGGGCTGTAGACGATGCCGGCGGTGTAGTTCTTGGAGGTCTCCGGCCGCAGTGCCGCGTTGGCACCTGTGTAATACGGTGTCGTACTGGGGCTGTTGGGGCCGGTCACGGGCATGCCGATCGCACTGAGTTGCGTGAAGCCTGGGCCGACGCCGCGCAGGCCGCCGAAGCCGGCAAGACAGCGCTGCGCCACCGTCGGGTTGGCAGTCAGGCCATAGGTGACATCGCAAGGATCGGTATAGCTGGTGAAGCTCTGCATCGTGCCGCCGTACAGGTCGGAAATCGATGGTGCACGAAAGCCGGTGCCATAGCTGGCGCGAATCAGCAGGTCGTTGATCGGCTGATAGGAGATTTTGTAGGAGTTGTTGTTGGTATCGCCAAAGTTGGAATAGTGCGAGAAGCGGTGCGAGACGTCGATGTTGAACAGCTGCGCACCGGGCAGGTCCTTGAGCAGGGGAATGTTGATTTCGGCATAGGCCTCGTTGATGCCGTAGGAGCCCGCGCCGGGGTTTTGCTGCAGGTTGGTGTTGAGTCCCTTCTGCGTGTAGAAATCGGGAGTGACGCCACCGGAAACATCACGATGATCGGCGCCCACTGCAAACGTTGCGTCGCCCTCTCCGAGCGTCTGCGGCAGGGTAAACATGTCGCCACTCAAGTTGGCCTCGACGTTGCGGGTCTGGCTCCAGGAATGAGTGAAGTAGTTGTCATTGAGATAACCGATTTCGTCCGGCGTCAGCCCGCCCGCGCCGGAGAACGGATTGAGCGGTACGCAGCCGGCAATCACATTGCCTGGAGTGCCGCATTGCACGCTGCCATCCGATCCGAGGAAAGAGGGCCCAACGGCGTAGTACAGGTGCACCAGGTTCAAGTTGCCGGGGCCGCCGCTATCTTCGATGTAGCGATAATTGCTGTAACCCGCGTTCCAGTTGAATTCGTGCTGGCCCAGCGAAAACTCACCTTCAAGGCCTGCGCGGTATCCATATTGCTTGATGTTGTTGGTGTTGACGCGGTTGGGCTGAAACAACGGCAGATTGAATGACACCGTGTTGCCCGGCAACGGGTTGTAGTAGCTGTTCGGTGAGAGCGTCGGGAACCATGCGCCGCCAAGGCTGCCCGCTGGCAGGCCGAGTGCATTGGCCAGGTTGACGCCGTTGGCCGGTGTTTGAGAGCTCAGCGGATAGCCGCCGATGTAGTCGGTGGCGTTATTGCTGTTATAGGTGCCCGTAAATACGGCCTTGATATTGTCGGTAATCTTGTAATCACCCTTGAGCGTGTACGACTTCAGCCGATTGTTCGGCACGAAGGTTTCGTACGACGCTTGATTGGCGTAGTCATTGGCGAAATAAGGCGAGGGATAAACCGAGCCGAATGTATTGAGATGATAGTTGGCGATATTCCTGCCGTCCTGGCCCGCATTGACTGTCAACGCGGAAGTAAAGCTGCCGCTGGCAGGGCCCGTGACACCCACGATGGTGCCGTAATCGGACGGCTGCACGGATTGCGGGTATTGCGGAAAGCTGCCATAGCCGTAGCGGCTTAGCCAAGTTTCCGGCGCCATGATCTGATTCTGGTTCTGGATCGAGATATTGAACGTAAACGAACCGCGCGAGAACGTGTGCCCGCCGGTCAGGCTGAATTGGTTTTGCTTGCCATAGTTGCCGGGCGCGTAAGTGCTGTTGTAGGTATTCAGGTAAAGCCCATTCACGCTACGCGTGTGGATATTCACCACGCCGGCAATCGCATCCGAGCCATAGATCGACGAGGCGCCGTCCTGCAGGATATCCACGCTGTCGATCAGCGAACTGGGGATTGTGCTGAGGTCGGTCTGGCCGAAGATGTCGGTGGTGTAGCGCTGGCCGTCCACCAGGATCAGCGTGCGGGGAGCGCCCAGGCCGCGCAAGCTGGCGTAGCTGCCGACGATGTTGCCAAGCGAGCTTTGATTGCTGGTGCCGGGAGAGCCCACCGAAGAAACGTTCTGCAATATTTGCCCGACGCTGACGAAGCCTTGCTGTTGAATGGCTGCATGTGTAATGGCGGTGATTGGCTGCGCTGTCTCCACGTCCACGCTGCGAATCAACGAGCCGGTGACAGTAACCGTTTGCAGGGTTTTCGAATTGTTCGGTTGCGGTGTTGCCGTGGATGATGGCGACGTATTGCCCGGTGTCGCCTGGCCCGCCGTTGCCGGCGGCGTTGAAGTGGTTTGTGCGGTAGCCACCGTTGCCAGTGCGCAACCTCCAAGTACCAAAGCGATACGTATCGCCGTTGCGATGTTTTGATGCTGCAAGTTCACGTTTGAATCCCCTTTTCATTGTGGATATACCCAGTGACTGCAGGCTTTTCCTCGCCTGTGTTGGACTTCCGGCCAAGCTGCGCGGTGGGAGGGTTTTCACGCATGTTTGGCGCGTCGAGCTAGGATGAAAAAATGTTTCCACCTACGTGGATAGTGCTGCGCGTGTTATTGCAAAAAATCGCGTTCGCAATTTCATACGTAAGTGCCGTGTCAACGATGCGTTCCTCCTCATGTAAGACATGAGTAGCCAGATACCTGTGGCAACCCAGGAAATCGAGTGCCAATTTGCGGCGGTTTTCAATAAAAATGGTCTGATCGCCAAATGGCCTTTGGCTTTACGCCGCGGCAGGCGACGCAAGCGGCGCATCACGGCGCGAGCGAGTGCTTGTCAGCCATACGTCAGTTTTGCGACGGAATGTCCGCCAAGGCCGCATGTGGAATCGTGCATGTAGCGCTATGGATACAGCGATAAAAAATGGGCGAGTGGAAGCGCGCCTCATATGTTGGCGTCGATGTAACAAACAATGACTTTCGTGCGCCGCCTATTTTTTTCAGACGCGCATCACCGCTTCGACATGCGGCAGGTCGCCACAAACCTTTCGTAATTTCGCCAGCAACATGTCGCGATGCGTCGCGACTTCCAACGGCTGCTTGCCGACACCCTGCAGTTCCGCACAACGCAGCGCGGCGTGATAGGCGAGCAAGCGGCCGGGCAATTCCGATCGCCGGTGCGCATCGCCTTGCCAGAGCACGGCAACCCAACCTTCTTCCTTCTCGTGATGCGACTCGTCCACCGGCATGTACAAGCTGCCGTCGATCAGCGATAGCGCGCAATCATGTCCATCGGCAAACTGGAAGGTGCAAAGCGGCTTCAGCTCGGCAATGTAGTTGACGATGCATTGGCTCAATCCGGGCATAGGCCTTCCCCTTAAGGCACGAAACGGGGCCGCATGGTAGCGGTAAGCCTTATTGAGATAAGTGAGATGTCGCCAACAGTACCGGTGAGTGGTGCGCTGGGATGAGGTATGCCTGATTCGCGCGCTTCCGCCAACCTGTCGAAAACGCGACAATGGGCAGATTTCCTTAGGACCCCGCCGGCATGCCAATGGCTTGATTTCGGCGGATCCGACGCCACTAGCGTGGGGCGCGTCGCATGTCTCGTCTCAGGCTCAGCGGCGTTTCCCCTTCCGTACAACGCCGTAGCCAGAGAGGTTGCCCGACCCATGTCCCAGACGCCGAAGATCATCTACACGCTGACGGATGAAGCCCCCTACCTTGCCACCCAGTCCCTGCTGCCCATCATCAAGGCGTACACCGCCACCGCAGGCATTGAGGTGGAAACGCGTGATATCTCCCTGGCGGCCCGCATCCTGGCGCAGTTTTCGGACACGCTGAAAGACGGCCAGAAAGTCTCCGACGATCTCACCGAACTGGGCCAGCTGGCGACCACGCCGGACGCCAACATCATCAAGCTGCCGAACATCAGCGCCTCGATGCCGCAGCTGAAGGCGGCGATCAAGGAGTTGCAGTCCCAGGGTTACGCCCTGCCGGAGTATCCGGAGGATCCCAAGGATGTGAGCGACTGGAATATCCGCGCACGCTACGACAAGGTGAAGGGCAGTGCGGTGAATCCGGTGCTGCGCGAAGGCAATTCGGATCGCCGCGCGCCGCTTTCGGTGAAGAACTACGCGCGCAAGCACCCGCACAAGATGGGCGCGTGGAGCGCCGATTCGAAGACGCACGTGGCGCATATGAGCGGCGGCGATTTCTATGGCAGCGAAAAGTCCACCACCGTCGAGCAGGCCACCGTGGCCAAGATCGAGTGGGTGGGCAAGGACGGCAGCAGCACGATCCTGAAGGAGAAGACCAGCCTCACCGCCGGCGAAATCATCGACGCCGCCGTGATGAGCAAGAAGGCGCTGGCCAGCTTCATCGACGCGCAGATTGACGATGCAAAAAAGCAGGGCGTGCTGTTCTCCCTGCATCTGAAGGCCACCATGATGAAGGTCTCCGATCCCATCATGTTCGGCCAGGTGGTCAACGAATTCTACAAGGACGTGCTGGCCAAGCACGCCGATACGCTCAAGAGCATCGGCTTCAATCCGAACAACGGTATTGGCGACCTGTATGCGCGCCTCGGCTCGCTGCCGGCCGACAAACAGGCCGAGATCAAGGCGGACGTGGGCGCCGAATATGCGAAGCGGCCGGCCATGGCGATGGTGAACTCCGACAAGGGCATCACCAACCTGCACGTGCCCAGCGACGTGATCATCGACGCCTCGATGCCGGCGATGATTCGCGACTCCGGCAAGATGTGGAATACCGAAGGCAAGCTGCAGGACACCAAGGCGGTGATTCCGGACCGCAGCTACGCCGGCGTGTACCAGGCGGTGATCGAGGACTGCAAAGCACACGGTGCGTACGATCCCACCACCATGGGCAGCGTGCCCAACGTGGGCCTGATGGCACAGGCAGCGGAAGAATACGGTTCGCACGACAAGACTTTCCAGATCGCCGGTGACGGCGTGGTGCGCGTCACCGATGCGAACGGCAAGCTGCTGCTGGAACACAGCGTGGAAGCCGGCGACATCTGGCGCATGTGCCAGACCAAGGATGCGCCGGTGCAGGATTGGGTGAAGCTGGCCGTGACCCGCGCGCGCCTCAGCAACACGCCGGGCGTGTTCTGGCTGGATGCGAATCGCGCGCACGATGCGCAGTTGATCAAGAAGGTGGAGCGCTACCTCAAGGATCACGACCTCAGTGGTTTGGATATCCGCACGCTGTCGCCGGTGGATGCCACCAGGTTCTCGCTGGACCGCATCCGCAAGGGCCAGGACACTATTTCGGTGACGGGCAACGTGCTGCGCGATTACCTCACCGACCTGTTTCCCATCATGGAGCTCGGCACCAGCGCCAAGATGCTTTCCGTGGTGCCGCTGATGGCTGGCGGCGGCCTGTTCGAAACAGGTGCCGGTGGTTCCGCGCCCAAGCACGTGCAGCAGTTCCTGGAAGAAAATTGCCTGCGCTGGGATTCGCTCGGCGAATTCCTGGCCATGGCCGCGTCGCTGGAACATCTCGGCAATCGCTACCAGAACAAGGCAGCCGGCGTGCTGGCCAAGACGCTGGACCAGGCCAACGGCAAATTCCTCGACAACAACAAGTCACCTGCGCGCAAAGTCGGCGAACTCGACAATCGCGGCAGCCATTTCTATCTCGCGCTGTACTGGGCGCAGGCGCTGGCCGAACAGAACGACGACGCCGCGCTCAAGGCGAAATTCACGCCGCTGGCCAAGGCATTGAGCGAGAACGAAGCCAAGATCGTGGGCGAACTCAATGGCGCGCAGGGCAACGCTGTGGACATTCATGGCTATTACCACCCGGATATGTCTTTGGTCAGCAAGGCGATGCGGCCGAGCGTGACATTCAATCAGGCATTGGCGGCGTTGTAAGTCGTCATTGCCGCCAAGGACAAAGGGGCCGGAAGGCCCCTTTTTTATGGGAATTCACCAAATATGGTTCGCCATGAACAGGCATTAGAATCACGGCGGACGATCATTTTGCGGACTTTTGATCATGCGTATTTCCCTGGCAATAGGATGCCTGGCGCTTGTAGTGGCTATGCGAGCATGGCCGCAGTCGGCGCCGGCTGTTTCCGGCCCGACTTCATCTCGTGCCAGCACTACCGTGCTTCCAGCCGTCACGGTCTCCGGAGAACAGCCTGGCCCCGGCCTATGGAAGGTAAGCAAGGGCGATCACGTGATGTGGGTGCTCGGTACCCTGACGCCCTTGCCCCGGGGCATGCAATGGCGCTCCAAGGAGGTCGAAGACACCGTCGCGCATTCGCAGGAAGTGCTGGAGGCGCCAAAGGCGGAAGTGAAAGTGGATGTCGGCTTCTTTGGCAAGCTGTTTCTCATGCCCTCGGTTTACAGTGCGCGCAAGAATCCCGGTGGCGCCACCTTGCAGCAGATCCTGCCGCCGCAAATATATGCGCGCTGGGAAACGATAAAGCCGCAATATTTCGGCAATGATCGCCGCATCGAGTCGTGGCGACCGATCCTGGTAGCGCTGGAGCTATACAAGAAGGCGCTGGACAAGGCGGGACTCACCGGGCGCAACGACATCAACAAGCTGGTGTTCAATCTGGCCGACAAGCACGGCGTCAAACGGGTACCGGTGAAATACAAGCTGGTGGTGGAGCATCCACGCGCCGCGCTGGACGCCATCAAGCAGACCAATCTGCACGACATCAGCTGTTTCAACCAGACGCTGGATACGGTGCAGAACGATATGAACGACTTGACCCGGCGCGCCAACGCCTGGTCGACCGGCGACATTGAATCCCTGCGCAGCTTTACGGTGAACGATCGCTACGAATCCTGCCTGATCGCCGTGATCAATGCGGAATTCGCCGAGGAAATGGGCTTGCATGACCTGCCCAAGCGCATGGAGCAGGCGTGGATGAAGGCGGCGGAAGCGGCGCTCTCGAACAACGCGCAGACCTTTGCGGTGCTGCCGATGGAAGAAGTGTTGGCGCCGGATGGCTACCTGGCGCAATTGCAGGCGCAAGGGTATGCCGTCGAAGCGCCGGAATAACGAACCAGCCTGCAACAGCCCGTGGCGGCGCTACTCAAAAGCTTGCGCTGACCTCATCCAACGCAGTGATCTCCTCCGCTGTCAGCGAAAGTGACACCGCACCGGCAAGTTCTTGCAGCTGTTCAACCGAGGTCGCACTGACGATCGGCGCGGTGATGCCAGGACGCGCGATCTGCCACGCCAGTGCAACCTGCGACGGCGTGGCTTTGTGGGCAGCAGCCACTTCATCCAACGCGGCCACCACCTTCAAGCCCTGCGGCGTGAGGTACTTCTTCACCGCCCCGCTGCGCACCTTGCTCTTTGCAAGATCGGCTTCGCCGCGATATTTGCCGCTGAGAAAGCCGCTGGCGAGCGCGTAATAGTTGATGACGCCGACATGCTCCTGGCGCACCAGCGGTTCCAGTTCCCGTTCGTAGCCGGCGCGGCTGACCAGGTTGTATTCGGGTTGCAGGCTTTCGTAACGAGGCAGCTTGTGTTCGCCTGAAACTTTCAGGGCTTCGGCGAGGCGATCGGCACTGTAATTGGAAGCGCCGAGCGCGCGCACCTTGCCTTCCTCGATCAGCCTGGCGAACGCGCCCAGCGTTTCGCTCAATGGCACCGTGGCATCGTCCTCGTGCGCCTGGTACAGATCGATACGGTCGGTTTGCAATCGCTGCAGCGAGCTTTCAACCGCCTGGCGGATGTTGAGCGGCGACAGGCCGCGGTGCTCCACCCATTTGGCGACCTTGGTGGCGATCAGCACTTTGTCGCGCTTGCCGCTGCGCTTGAGCCACTTGCCGATGATGCTCTCCGACTCACCGCCGCGGTTGCCCGGCACCCACGCCGAGTACACGTCGGCGGTGTCGATCAGGTTGAGGCCGGCGTCGACGAAAGCGTCCAGCACGTCGAACGAACGTTGCTCGTCAACGCTCCAGCCGAACACGTTGCCGCCCAGGGCAAGCGGAGCGACGGAAAGCGTGGAGCGGCCCAATTGGCGCAGTTGCATGAAAACGATCCTCGGCAAAGGAATAAGACATGCCGTCTGGCGACGGCGCGCAATCTATGCCGAGTTGGGTACGGACAGGCGTGAATCAAGCACAACAGGGAGCGTTGTCGCGCGGCTTGGCGGGCAGCGGAAGCTTCGCCACATCCACCTCGACCTCTGCTGGTTTGGTCTGGCAGCCGCAAGGCGGCGCGTCCACATGCCAGCTCAGATTGGATGGGGTGATATGGCCGTGAAGGAACAGCAAATCGACCCATGGCGAGCGCATGGCGGCGGGTTCCTGATTGAAGTGGGTAGGCGCAAGGTAATGGTCTGGCCCTGCAAGAAAAAGCGATATATTCGCAAGCCAGGTTTGAGGGCCATTCAACATGAGTCGGGTTCCGCTCAGTCTTTTGCAGCAATTCGTGCAAGTGGCGCGCTTGGGCAACCTCTCGCGCGCGGCCGAGCAGGCCAACCTCACCGTGAGCGCGTTGAGCCACCAGATGCGCCAGCTGGAAGAACGCCTGGAGCGACGCCTGTTCGAGCGCGGCCCGCGCGGTGTCACGCTGACGGTGGAGGGTTGCAGCCTGCTTGAGGCGGTCGGCGAACACTTCGACGGTATCGAGCATGCGTTGGCGCGATATCGCGTGCGGCGCCACGATGCTCTCACGCTCAGCGCCAGCCCCGGCATCATTTCCAGCTGGCTGATGCCGCGTTTGCCGCGCCTGCTGGCATCGCATCCGGAGCTGGAGCTCAATCTGCAGTCCACCAACTTGCTGGTGAACTTCGAGCGCGAAGCGGTCGATGCGGCCGTGCGCTACGGCAAGGGCGAGTGGGAGGGCTTGCGTAGCGAATATCTGTTCGGCGAGTGGATTGCGCCGGTGGCGGCACCTTCGCTCGTAGAACGCATGGCCGGCGCGGACCCGCTGGATCTCACGCAATGGCCGTTGATCGGCGATCCCAACCGCAACAATCGCTGGATCGACTGGTTTGCGCATTACGGCGGCGAACCGCCGCACCGCTACATCGCGCACGTGGATACGATCGACGCCTTGCGCCAGGCTGCGTTGGAAGGTATCGGCGTGGCGCTTGGGCGCATGGTGACGACCAAGTCATGGATCGATGCGGGCCGGCTGGTGGTGCTGGGTGATCGCTATCTGCCGGTGCCGGAGGCGTATCACCTGGTGTATCCGCCGCGTTCGGAGGATCACCGCGGCATGGCGACGTTCCGCGCGTGGCTGCATGAAGAGGCGGATGCGTATTGCCGCGAGATGCCGCAGCCCCGGCGGGATGAGGCTGCGGCTTGATGTGTAGCTTGGGTTAGCGCCAATGGCACTAGCACCGTCGCCCCGGCGAAGGCCGGGGCCCAGTGTCTTGAAGGTGTTCCAAAAAGTCGCTTGGTCCCAGCTTTCACCGGGACGACGACTCGGCTTTTTTGCAGCATTCGGCGGGCGATGGCACAAATCGCTCCGAACATGTTGGGTTACGCTGCGCTAACCCAACCTACGGGCAGCATTGGCACAATCAGGCGCCGTCGAGTGCTGTCTTCAACTGCACTGGTTGATCCACTTGCGAAAAGCCGCCCTCGGGAATGGTGTCTGGTGATGAAGCGAGGTGACTGCTCTTCATCCATGGGATCGATTCACGCGGGCCGGGAACATACGCTTCCCACCTCCCGTAGGTATCTTTCTTCGGCGCACTTACATCGTTAACTTCGAACGTTACTGGAATGACACCGTCCCAATAGGGATCCATCATCTGCTTGCCGGTCGTGGGTATGTTGAAGGTCCAATTCTTGATGGAATTGAGCGCGGCATCGCCAAGCACTTTGCGATAGTGGCGCATTTGCGCTTCGCTGCCGTATACGCCAAGGTTGACCTGTTCCACCGCAATATTCTGGACGCGACCATCCCTGCCTATGCGCGCATACAGAAAGACGGTTCCACCGACCCGGGCATTCACGGCGTCACTCGGGTAATGCGGGCTTGTCCTGTCTTTATAAGTGATGCTATCGGTGGGCTTGGCATCTCCCTCACCGAAGCTTGCCCCGGAGATGGCAATCGAATCATGCTGATCGTCGACACGCTTGGCAATGATGCGGATATTCATCCGCGCGCGCCGGATTACGTCCTCGTGATCTTCAAGCTTGAATTGCCATTTCGGCACGTTCCTTTGAATCAGATCAGAAATGGCCACCGGGATTTTTTCCGGATGATCGATCGTGTAGTTGTGGACGCTGCCGTCCGGCATCACTTCGATCCATCCTGTTACAAGCATGCTGGCCTCAGCCTGCTTGCGCACTTCGCCAGGACCGCCACTCGCCCACACCGTGCACGCCAGCAGCGCGCAAAGCACACCTGCCATCCACCGTTTCATATCCCTATCCCCTTGCAGTGAGCCCGCAGTATAGCCGCCCAAATACTTCATTGGCCTATCAAGACAGGCTGCAAATCTGGATAACGGTTACAGCATCCTTACACTTCGCGTAAACTCGTGATCGCCGAACATTATCCATCGGCGATACATCTCGTTCTCGTGGCTCATAAGGATTCGTTATGCCCAGTACCGCCATCCTCGTCGACGGCGCTTTTTTTCTTGCCCGCTATCGCAAAGTGTGGGGCGACCGCGATGCCAATGACGCGCGCACCGTCGCCAAGACGCTGTTCGGCATGGCGCTGGAACATCTCAAGGCGCTGGATCGTCCGCGCGAAGCGCTGTACCGCATTTTCTTCTACGACTGCCCGCCGCTCGAAAAAGTGCTGATCAAGCCGATCAGCGGCGAAAGCATCGATTACGCGCGCACCGGCGCCGCTGCCTTCCGCCGCGACCTGCACGACCAGCTGCGCCGCCAGCGCAAGATGGCCTTGCGCCTGGGGCGGCTCACCGACCGTGGCGAGTGGAAGCTCAAGCATCAGGCTTATCAGCAGCTGCGCGACGAATCGCTCTACTGGGACGAGCTCAGCGACGAGCACTTCGAGCCGGATATGCGCCAGACCCAGGTCGACATGAAGATCGGCATCGACATTGCCGCGCTGTCCTACAAGAAGCAGGTGGATCAGATCGTGCTGGTGGCGGGCGACGCGGATTTCATTCCGGCGGCGAAGCTGGCGCGTTACGAAGGCATCGATTTCATTCTCGACCCGATGTGGCAGGGCATAGCGCCTGACCTGCACGAGCATATCGATGGATTGCAGTCGGTGTGTCCGCGGCCGTTCTGAGTGGCGTTCTGAGGAGAAAAGCATACGGCCCGCCTTTGCCTATTCCTTTAATCCTCATGCCCTCAGTGCACGATTCGTAAACTAATCGTAAAATGTCCACGCTCGCTGTACGGGGATTGCGGCAGGCTGCCGCGCATCGCTAATGAGGAGTCGTCATGAAGACCCGCTTCGCCTTCGGTTTGTCCGCCGCCTTGTTGTTCGCCGGCGTGGCCCATGCACAAACGGCAGGGCAGGACCAGCCCTCGGGCGACCTGGTGCCGCCGACCAGCGCCAGCGATTTCACCTCCGGCCAGCTCGACTCGGTGTTGGCCGGGTCCTGGCGTTCCGCGCACAACAAGGCGCGCGACGTCTATCGCCACCCCAAGGCCACGTTGCAGTTCCTCGGCCTGCAGCCGGACAAGACGGTGATCGAGATCACCCCCGGCGGCGGCTGGTATACCGAGATCCTGGCACCGCTGCTGCGTGACAACGGCCATTACATTGCGGCGGTATCCGGCGGCAATGGCGGCGAAGACAAGCAGGACGCCGATGCGCTGCGCGCCAAGTTCAAGGCCGATCCTGCCCAATACGGCAAGGCCAGCGTCGTTATCTACAACCCCAAGGCGCCGGTATTCGGTCCGCCCGGCTCGGCCGACATGGTGCTGACCTTCCGCAACGTGCATAACTGGACGATGGCCGGCAATGCCGAAGCCATGTTCAAGGCGTTCTATACCGTGCTCAAGACCGGTGGCACCTTGGGCGTGGTTGATCATCGCGCCGCGCCCGGCGCCACGCTGGAATCGTCCAAAGGTAGCGGCTATCTGCCGACGGACTACGTGATCAAGCTCGCCACCGATGCCGGCTTCAAGCTGGATGGCCAGAGCGAGATCAACGCCAATCCCAAGGACACCAAGAATTACCCCAAGGGCGTGTGGACGTTGCCGCCGACACTTACGCTGGGTGACAAGGATCGCGACAAGTATCTGGCGATTGGCGAATCCGATCGCATGACGCTGCGGTTCGTAAAAGCCGGAGTGAACAAGGCACCTGCAACCCCCGCGCCGACGGGCACCGCCAGCCATTGAAGCGTGTAGGCTGGGATAACCATCCCGGCATCCCGCCGTGGCGAGGAAGGCTGGGGTTGCCATCCCAGCCTACCACACGTCGTACACCATGCTGATTGCCCTGAATAAGCCGTACGGTGTGTTGTGCCAATTCACCGGCAACGACGATCGGCCAACCCTGGCCGCTTATGTGCGGCACAAAGATGTCTATCCCGCCGGCCGTCTGGATCACGACAGCGAAGGTTTGCTGCTGCTGACGGACGATGGTGCCTTGGCGCATCGCCTGACCGATCCGAAACACAAGCAGCCAAAAACATACTTGGTGCAAGTCGACGGCGCGCTTGGCGACGAAGCGGTGCAGGCATTGCGCCGTGGCGTCGTGTTGAACGATGGGCCGACCTTGCCGGCCATCGCCGAACATGCGCAGGAACCGGCATGGCTGTGGCCGCGCGATCCGCCGGTGCGGTTTCGCAAGAGCATTCCCACCAGCTGGTTGTCGATTACCTTGCGCGAAGGACGCAATCGGCAGATTCGCAGGATGACGGCAGCGGTGGGGTTTCCGACGCTGCGGTTGATACGCGTGAAGATTGGCCAATACGCGCTGGATGGATTGGCCCCAGGCGAAACCCGTATGTTGTTGCGGTAACGCGCAACCCGTCACTCCGGCGAAGGCCGGAATCCAGTCAAAATGATGTGCGAAGCACACGACATAAAAGGTTATGTGTGCTGCGCACAGCGTATTTCACTGGATTCCGGCCTTCGCCGGAATGACGAGATGTAAGTCACAAACAAAAAAACGCCCGCGCCGCCGCCGTACTGTTCGCCGCCGTCTCTTCTGCCGACTCCCCGCGATCCCGCGCAATCTCCTCGCAGATATGCTTCAAATACATCGGTTCATTGCGCCGATGGCTCGGCTGCGGCCGCACCGTACGTGGCAACAGATACGGCGCGTCCGTTTCGATCAACAAACGATCCGCCGGGATCTCGCGCACGAACTCGCGCAAATGCGTGCCGCGTCGTTCGTCGCAAATCCAGCCGGTGATGCCGATGTGGCAGTCCAGCGCGAGATAGTCGAGCAATGCCTCGCGCGTATCGGTGAAGCAATGCACCACCGCCGCCGGCACCTTGTCGCGGTAACGCTTGAGCAACGCCAGAAAATCGTGATGCGCATCACGCTGGTGCAGGAACAGCGGTTTGCCGACATCCGCGGCGATCTGCAATTGGCGTTCGAATACTTCCCGCTGCACGTCACGCGGCGAATAATTCCGGTTGTAATCCAGTCCCGTTTCGCCCACCGCGCGCACTTCCGGCATGCCGGCAAGCTCGCGCAGTCGTGCATCCGTCAAATCGCTGTAGTCGATCGCATGATGCGGATGCACGCCTGCCGTCGCATACAGCATGCCCGGATGCCGGCGCGCCAGTTCCAGCGCGTGGTCACTACCGTCGTGCGACGCCCCGGTGACCACCATTTGAATCACCCCATGCGCCTGCGCGCGCTGCAGCACAGCATCGAAATCGTGCCGGAATGATTCGTGGGTGAGGTTGGCGCCGATATCGATAAGCTGCATGGAGAACCCTTTCAAAGTTTCGATTGTCTCATCCGTGAACGGCCTGATCCACGCCACTGCAGGCGTCTTCACAGTCTCTTAGCACGTGAACGTCGTTGCGACGTTAGGCTCGCCAGCCCCTTCAGGGATGTGTTACCAATGGGATTCGCCTTTCGACGTGAGGGGACGTTGGGCAGGCGGCACATTATTTTTATGAAGCAGTAAACCAGACGGGGTGGAACCATGTCGGCAGCCTTGAAGCCGGCGTCCCTCGGGACGATCCAAGCCACGGAAGACCACGAAGCAGCCGTATGCGCGCTGCTGGTTGCGCGTGGGCGCCTGAAAGACAACGATCTGGCGCGTGCCAGGCGGCTGCACGAGGAGGCGCCGGAGGGCACATTGACCACATTGCTCGCCCGGCTCGGCCTGGTGTCCGAGCGAGATCTGGCTGAAGCCTGGGCCGAGCGCCTGCACGCGCCGCTATTGGCGGCGCGCGATGCGCCGGACATGCCGCCGGCCGATCTCGACGTGTCCATACGCTTTCTCAAACAGCAGCACGTGGTGCCAGTGCGTGCGAGTGAAGAAGGCATCGCGTTGATCGTTGCCGACCCCGCTGATCCTTATCCCCTGCATGCCGTACAGCTTGCCTCGGGCAGGCCGGTATCGCTGTTTATCGGCATCCGCTCGGAAATCGACGACCTGATCGAACGTTATTACGGCCAGGGCCGCTCGGCGATGGGCACCATCGTGGAAAATCTCGACGGCAGCAGTTCCGAGGAGGAAGACGTCGAACACCTGCGCGATCTTGCATCCGAAGCGCCGGTGATCCGCCTGGTCAACCTGATCCTGCAGCGCGCCGTCGAGCAGCGCGCGTCCGACGTGCACATCGAGCCGTTCGAAAACCGATTGAAAGTGCGCTACCGCATCGATGGCGTGCTGCATGAAGTGGAAGCGCCGCCGTCCAGCTCCACCGCGGCGGTGATCAGCCGCGTGAAGATCATGGCGAAACTCAACATCGCCGAACGCCGGCTGCCGCAGGACGGACGCATCCAGTTGCGCGTGCAAGGCAAGGAGCTGGACCTGCGCGTTTCCACCGTGCCGACCAGCTTTGGCGAATCAGTGGTGATGCGTATTCTCGATCGCGAAACAGTGGTGTTCGATTTCGCCTCGCTGGGTTTCACCGACAATTTCCAGCAGCGCTTCATCGATGTGCTGGAGCGTCCACACGGCATCCTGCTCGTCACCGGCCCGACCGGTTCGGGCAAGACCACCACGCTCTACACCGCGCTGTCGAAGATCAACACGCCGGGCGTGAAGATCA
>NZ_DAIOEU010000077.1:0-19263 GCF_036746095.1 Dyella sp. | reverse complement strand
TGCTCGGCCTGGCGACGGACCGCACCGAAATGCTGGATTTCCAGCATTCCATGGACCGCATCGAATTCGGTTGCGTGGTGCTGGGTTTCCTGGTCGTCGCCATACTGACGCCATTGCTGGTGACGCGAAGCCTGCGCCCGCTGGCCGGCCTTGCCGAAGCGATGGACCAGATCGGCCCTGAAACGCCGAGCATGCGTTTGCAAGACACCAACATCCGCGAACTCGCGCCTTTGATTACACGCTTCAACGCGGTGCTGTCGCGCATGGAAGACGGGCTATTGCGCGAGCGCCAGTTCGCCAGCGGCGTGGCGCACGAACTACGCACGCCGCTGGCGGAATTGCGCACCGCCATCGAAGTGGAATTGCGCTATCCCAGCGGCCGCGACGCGCACGTGCTGTTGGCGGACATCGGCGACATCGGTGCCAAGATGGAACGCATCGTGACGGCGTTGTTGCTGCTGACGCGCATCGAGGCAGGCATCGAGCAACTGGCCCTGCAACGCATTGACGTGACGGCACTGACGGATGCACTGGTGCTGCGCAACCGGCATCGCCTGCAGGAACGTGCGCTGGCTCTGAAGCTGGAGATCGAACCCTCGGTCGCCTGGATGGCCGACCCCACCTTGCTCGACGTGCTACTCGGCAACCTGCTCGGCAATGCGCTTGCCTACGCGCCGTCCGGCAGCACCATTACGTTGCGTTGCACGCCGGCCTGCTGGTCCGTCACCAATGCCGCGCCCGAGCTTACCGGCGACGACATCGCGCGCATGAAGCTGCGCTTCTGGCGCAAGGGCAAAGACGCCGGCGTGCATACCGGACTCGGCCTTGCCTTGGCGGCTTCGGCCGCGCGTGCGCAATCGTTGCGCTTGGAGCTGACGCCGCACGAAGGGAATTTGCAGGCGAGTGTGATGCCTTGACGTGTCGACAAAAACCCCTCTCCCACAGGGAGAGGGGCCTGAGGCGTTACAACACAGGGTGGGTTATGGCACACGTATTGGTGTCATTCGACCACAAGCTTTGCATGGCAAAGTTGCCTGTCGCCATCGACACATCTGCCGAGCCACCGGCCGTGCCTGGAGCAATCCATGCGCATTCGTCACCGATTTCCTCGCCGTTGTAGCGGCTACGGTTCTGGTGGTTGGTCCAACCGCCGGCGGGGTTCTGGTCGGTGACCGTTTCGGCGTACTCATGCCCTTCCACGATCGAAAAGCCATCCAGCACACCGGCCGAGCCGCTGTTGACGAAGTTCTCGCCGCAGCTGGTCGTCATGTCGAGCACGTAGGGCATGTTGGTAAAGGCGATATCGCCATACGGCGACGACACCGCGCCACCGGACAGCGTGGTGTCGCCGTTGTAGTCATGCCACGCGCAGAACTGGCCGCTGCTGGTATTGAATCCATCCGGATGCGTGCCCGACGGCGACAGGATCACGTACTCGACATAACGATTGGATGCCGCGGTGGTATTGCCGAAATGCGCGGCCGCGTTGATCGCCTCCTGTGCCAGTTGCGCACCGGTTGCCTGTGCCGGCGACGCCACGGAGTCGTCGTACCAGATGCCGGCGAAAGCCGTGCCGCCCGTCGGATAGCCAACCTTCGGCGCGCCCGTTGGGCAGGCGGTGGCGCCCGTGCCTACCAGCGATCCGTCGCAATACTGCGTGACCATGCCGGACCAGCCTTCGCTGTTGGTGCCCAGCCCCTTGAACAGTTGCTGCAGATAGGGCACGGCGCCATGCGCATCGCCCGACAAAGTCACGTTGCCGTTCGCGTCGGTACTGGCCGTTCCCCACTGATTGCCATACACCACCAGATACACCTTGGGCTGGCCGCTGGTCACACCGACACCGTCCACGCCGCCGCCATAGGAAAGCGTTTTGGAGCTGGTCCTCAGCAATGTGGTGCTGCCGTGCTGCGCATCGAATGCATTCATGTTGCGCAAGGATTCCCGCGTCGGCACCACGCCATGGCGATAGCCATGCGCGTAAGCCGGGGAATAAGGGTTGCTGACCGACGAAACGTCGCTTGCCGATGCGCCGACCGTGCAGGCCGCGAACAATGCGGATACCGCGATCGTTTTCAACAGACTGCGCTTTGCATGATCCAACATGTGTTTCCCCTCTGCGAAAGAAAGAAAAGGACGGCACCCGCCACGATGCACACGTATGACCCGCACCGTTCAGACGGGCGTTACAACGCACTTCATGCAACTCAAGTTTTGCCTTCGCCGAATACATGCCACCCCGATCCGTTTGAGCACAAGCTCGGACGGATGCATGCATGGAATGAATTGCCCCGGCGAATTCGTTCGCCACTCCCCGTAGCGAACGCGCGCACCCTAATCGAAGACAAAACAGGAACACAAGGGTGCGTGCAACAGGTTCACATCACGCACACGATGCTGAATGCGTTTGTCTGTCAGCGCATCATCATCATGTCGTTGGATCAGGTCGTTCCAAATGGCATTGAACCGCTTTGACAGGTGCGGTGCGCAAACCACTTGGCATGCATCGCTGACAGACGCTGCAACCAAATTTGTTTTCTCATCATTCAGTCAGCAGGCTCATCGCGGTGTTCCGCAAACCGCAAAGTCTCGCTCACTTGAAGTAGTGGATGAAGCCGATTTTGAATCCACCCGGAAGCCAGCTGATGATCAGCGGCGAATTCCGCCGCGAAGCATAGATCCCGAATCCCACGCCCACCGCCGCACCCACCAGCACGTCACTTTGCCAATGCCCGCGCGTCTTTACCCGCGCTACCGCGTCGTACGCCGGCAGCAAGGCCAAGGCGTACACCGCCGGATGATCTTCGCTATAAGTGGCCATGAACGGCGTTACGGCCGCGGAAATCGCCGACACTTCGCCGCTGGGAAAACTCTGTGCATGCGTGCCGCGGAAGAACAGGTTGGGGTTGGACGTCTGCGAAGGCCGTTCGCATTTATGTAATAGGGGAGATCACTTCCTAGCTACGTATCGACCATTGCTTTGAATGGAACTTTTTTATTGGCTCACTTATTACATGATTGGGCCGATCGATGCGGCGAGCTGAAGTTTGGCTCCATCCCTACCAAGTAGTCATTCGTTGCAGCGAAGTTTCACAGCTGACGGGAGCAATCCTGATGTAGTGGAACGCTGACAAAAAATCGGCGTCCACTGACTTTTCTATTTTTCCGCGCTTGGCTAAATCTGACAGCGCCGAAACCACGAACGTCATGCATTCCAAGAAAGAGTTGAAGGAATCGCGTGGGCCGGTATCGGCATAAAACCACGATCATGGAGAACAGTGCGTGGAGTTTCGACGACTGTCTATTGCAATTGTCTGTGCTTTATCCAGTTACGGAGGATCATTAGCCGCAAGACCCGCAGATGTTCAAACCTATTCGCCTAACGACAGGGTACCTGATGACACATCTTCCTCCACCAAAGGTCTCGGCAAAGAAGTTTGTGCTACCGATGCAAATGGTTTGAATGCATGCGGGACAAGCTCTCCCATGCGCGCACTTACCCCTGATGAAGTCCACCTCATTATGGGGGCAAATATGGAAACGGTTGTTGTATCAGCACCAGTTGTCGATCCACCTCCTATCGGAGGCGTACCGGGAGGTGGGGGAAATCCTGGGGGAGGTGGAGGTGGGGGAAACCCAGGTCATGGAGGCTATGACCATGCGCATTGCATGCCGGTCTTGGAAGAGGTTAATAGGACGGATGCCGACTACATCTATGGCAATGAAGGTGGCGTCCAAACACTCGGCTATACGTTGCCAGTTGACCAATTTCCAAACTCCGGAGTCACCATTGGAGCGGGGGTAGATTTAGGGCAACAGTCTGCTGCGGGACTACAGGCGCTTGGCGTCGCCCAGAGCATTATAGACGTGCCCAACCCGTACTTCGGGCTTAAGGGGCAAGACGCTCTCAATGCCATGAATGAGCATGGAAAGCCATCGCTATCCAGCGACGACGCTGCTGCGCTTTCCGCGGCATTGATGAACCACACCTGGGCAGTTGTGCAAGCAGCCTACGATGCAACCCCGTTAGATGTCTCTTTCGACCAACTTCCCGCGGAGGCTCAGACCGTCATCGTTGATGTTGCTTATCCCAACGGGCCATATTTCGCCAATTCGGCGCCAAAATTCTGGGGTGAAATAATGAACGGAAAATGGAGTGATGCGGCAAACGAGTTACAGCATTGGTATGCAGATGGACACACCGATCCCCGATATGAACGTGATGCAGCCAAATTAAACGATGCCATCTCTCAGGGCAGGCTTCCAAGTGAAGATACATTCGGCGCATGTTTAGATTGATTTACCTTCCATACCTATCTCGGAGTGAGTGTTATGCGTAAACCTATCTTTTTAGCGCTGGCGGCTTGTGTATGCATGTTGTGCTTGGGAAGAGCTTTTGACGTTGCAGCCCAGACTGTCATGCCATCGGTTCGCCCTGCCAGTGTATTGCCAGCAAGTCCTGCTTCTAATGAAGCCTCCGCATCAGCATGGAGCGATGCTCAGCCTCGCGATTATTTAATGAAGAAGGCGGCTGCCTTTCTTCAAGGTGGGGCGGGCCACTACATCAGTACGGATGATAGACGCCTCTCACAGGGACTAATCACCCAACAAGATGTCGGCAAAACTCAGCCCACACTCCCTGAGCAATTCAATGAAGTGTTTGGAGGTGTCCCCGATCCGGAAGCGATCCTGGTCGGAAATTACCGCCTATTCTCTGCATGCCAGGTGCACAATTGCGGGGTGAGAGCCATTCTGATCACCGATGCTAGTGGTGTCACTGTCCAGGCGGCAGGATTGATTCACTATCGTTGCGCCTACCGTCCAGGTGCCTCAAATGCACCAATCGTTCAGTTGGAAGGCAGGACTTCCGATTGCGAAAATTTCCCCACTTTCACCATTTTCTATCAAAGTCCCCAGACGAAGAACGCTACGGTGACTGAGCAAATGATCGCGTGGGCAAGATCAAAGGTAGCCAAGTTTGCCAATGCGACACGATTGGGGGACAAAGCGAACAACAATCTAAGGGTCGAAGTTCAATTCGTCCACGGCTCATCTAAGGGATAGCGTCTACCCAGCATGACGACAGGTTTAGTCTGTCGTCATGTGACTGCGAATCGAAAAAATGCACATGATCGCTTCGACCCCTCACAAAGCAATTCAGGATGTTCATGTTACCAATCGTCTTTACAGTGCCGAGATGGACTTTAACTGTTTCGGTCAAGACCCGATTGGCAGCTACATGCTAGCGACAATACCACGCTCTGGAAGCACTTATTGTGCAATCAGATTGTGGCAAACCGGATTGCTTGGCGCTCCGATGGAATATCTGAACTTCCGAGTTATTGGTAGCCTCTTACGTCGGCTTGGCTATCAGGTTAGTGATATGGGGTATGTGCCAATACAAATGATGAGTGCATATTGGAGCGACATTCAGCGTTTGCGATCATCTGCAAACGGCATGTTCGGCTATAAGATGTTCACCTCCAATTATGTTGCAATAGCTCGACATTCACCGAACTTTCTTAAGGAGATCACCCCTCAGTATGTTGTTTACCTGACTCGACAGGATGTTATCGGTCAAGCCATTTCTTATTCGCGTGCGCTTCGATCAAAGGTGTGGTTTGCGGGTGTCGCCGATACGCCAGCTGTTGACTACGACTATGCACATATTAAGGACGCCCTATGTTCCATCGGCGAACAGAAAGCAGCGTGGGAGCGCGTATTCGAAATGACGGGGGCCGAGCCTATTCGTATCACCTACGAAGATTTGATGACCACTTCGTCCACTGTGATCGACCATATACTCAACGCAATGGGCGTCAAGCCCGATGAAAGCCGCGCAATTTCTGTTCCGATGATTGATCGGCAAACAGATGGTGTTAGCAAAGAATGGCGTGAGCGCTTTACGGAAGATAGCCTTGATGACGCCGAAGTAGAAGCAATTCAGGTGTGAGCCTAGCATGGCAGCTACAACAATTGCACCGATTGCTCTGCTCAAACTCCCCGCCTGGGGCGACGGGGTCACGAGTTTCCAGCCGTTAGCAAACCGCTTGTGGGAAACGTTTGCAAGGGCACCGGCCTCTTCAATGGATTCCGTTATCACTTGGCTGCAAGGTCAACCTATTCGCCACTGCAATGTTGGCCAGTTCCAGTGCTATGAGTTGCAGCATGAACTTTCGCAGTACGTGGCTCCGAACAGCACTGAAATCTTTATTGATGGACGCACCCTATTGGAGTACCAAGTGCTGCAGCAGCCGGGCTGGCCTTCAATACACACGATTGCAGATGGTACCTTTCAAGCATTTTGTGAAATATTAAAGTGCTTTCACGATGCTTTGGGTTTTTCTGAGAGCAGGTTTCGCACTCAAGCCGCTTACACGCAGCGGGATCGTACTGGTGCTTGCACGGCTTATCCTGGGCCGGAAGCCATTTATCCGCAGTTAGGACGTATATATGCTCACTGGAAGCAGCATATCTATACTGCGCCAGGCTTCGCTGCGGTTGTTGCGATGACTGCTCTCTTGAATGTACATCCCTTTAATGATGGTAACGGGCGAGTGGCTCGTTTGCTCTTTCATTGGACGATTAACGAAGGAAGAGACTCCCCTTTATATTTGCCGATCCATGAGCTATCTGCTTTGTCACAGTATGGCTATCTCATTAGGCTTCGGCAGGCAACATACCATTTGAATTGGCATCCTTTGTTTAGCTATCTCTTGATGTGCAGCGAGAGATTGTTTGTGGGCGATGGTTCCCACGATTTATAGAATTCTTATCGACGCCAACGACCGAGTAGAGAAATTTGTAGGCGAGAGAAATGTTCTACTTGAAGTAGTGGATAAACCCCACCTTGAATCCGCCCGGAAGCCAGCTGATGATCAGCGGCGAATTCCGCCGCGAAGCATAGATCCCGAATCCCACGCCCACCGCCGCACCCACCAGCACGTCACTTTGCCAATGCCCGCGCGTCTTTACCCGCGCTACCGCGTCGTACGCCGGCAGCAAGGCCAAGGCGTACACCGCCGGATGATCTTCGCTATAAGTGGCCATGAACGGCGTTACGGCCGCGGAAATCGCCGACACTTCGCCGCTGGGAAAACTCTGTGCATGCGTGCCGCGGAAGAACAGGTTGGGGTTGGACGTTTGCGAAGGCCGTTCGCGCTGAAAGGCGTATTTCATCGCTTGCGTGGTAACACCGGTGAACACCATCGCATCCACCGAGCGCCATAAGGTATCGCCAAACTTGTCCTGGTCACCGAACGCCAGGGCACCGATGCCGACGAAAGCGACGGTTCCTTCCAGCACGCCGCTTTGAATGCCGCGATTCCAGATGCCTCGATTGTCGTACGCCACCCGATGATCGATCCCGAGAAAGCCGCCGCCTGCGCAGGCCGCATTCGGCGTAAGACACGCCATGCCTAGCGCCGCCAGCAAACACAGATGGGAACGAGAACGCGGGGCAATCACAGCATGCCGCTCGTGGCCTTGGAAAAAAACCGCCAACCACAGCGAGCGTATGCCGCTTATCTTTGGGTTGGCTTAGTTCGTGGTAAAGATTGCGCTATACAACGTCCGCGACGTTATGCACTAAACCAAATGACGTGCTGGCATCACATACTCGCCATGCAAACTCTGCATGCTCCTTCAACGGGAAAGCGTGCACGTGGAAATGGCAACGCCCTTCTACACGCGCGCATCCCATTCTTTCCCTGTTCTTTCCCTCTTCGAGTCTTCAGTATGCCGCTTCGACGTGTTCTGCCTTACGCCTTGGTTCTCGTCGCGTCCCTGGGCTCTTCGCTCGCACACGCCGATCTCACCGACGAAATCCAGGTGTATGACGACAGCATCAACCGGCAAGGCCAACTCGGCCTGGAACTGCATTTGAATACGACGCTGGAAGGCCGGTCGCTGCCCGACTATCCCGGCGAAATTCCGCCCGCGCGCGGCTTTCGCACCACCATGGAATGGTCGTATGGCATTACCGATACGCTGGAGGCGGGACTTTATCTGCCTTTCCTGCACGATGCGGCGGGAACGAATTATTTCGCCGGCCCGCGCGTTCGCGTGAAATGGATTCCGTTGAAACCGGTGGAAGGCGGCTCAGGACCTTTTTTGGGTTTGAACCTCGAGATATCGGCGGTCAACCAACGATTGGAACAAGGCCGCCCCGCCGTCGAGCTGCGGCCAATCGTCGGCTATCGCAGCCCACTGTGGCTGGTTTCCTTCAACCCGGTGGTCGACGGCACGTTCCATCCTCGCTATGGCAGCAGCTATGCCGATTTTGCGCCGGCACTGAAAGTGGCACGGACGGTATGGCCGGGCACCGCGCTCGGCTTGGAGTATTACAGCGATATGGGCCGCATCGGGAATTTCGATCCGGCGCGCAAGCAATATCAGCAACTGTTCGCCGCCGTGGATGTGACGCGCGGCCCCGTCCCGTTCAATGTCGGCATCGGACGCGGCTTGAACGGCGCGACCGACAAATGGACCGTCAAGGCGATTCTGGAAATTCCGATTTGACGTGCGCGGTTCAAAGGCTGGGATGCCATCCCGACATCATGCAAACGAACAAGCAGCTGGGATTATCATCCCAACCTACGCCGCATGCTTTCTATTTCGTCATGGTCGATACGCGACAACATTGGGACCTGGTGTACGGCAGCAAGGCCGCTGATGCGGTGAGCTGGTACCAACGCCATCCGGATACCTCGCTGGCATTCATTGCCGACAGCCAGCTACCGTACGACACGCCGCTGATCGACGTGGGCGGTGGCGCGTCCACCCTCGTCGATCATCTGTTGGATGCGGGTTACACCGATATCAGCGTGCTCGATATTGCCGCGCATGCACTGTCCAGGTCACAAGCGCGGCTTGGCGCCGACAAGGCGCCGCGCGTGCATTGGCTGGTCGATGACGTCACGCGTTTTGCACCGTCGCGTCGCTATGCGCTATGGCACGATCGCGCGGTGTTTCACTTTCTGATCGACGATGCATCGAAGGCCGCCTACCTGGCCGCGCTGCGCCGCAGCCTTGTGTCGGGCGGCACGGCCATCGTCGCCACCTTCGCCGCCGACGGCCCCATGCGTTGTAGCGGGCTGGACGTGGCGCGCTATGACGCCGAAGCTCTGCACGCCTGCTTCGGCGATGAGTTCGAACGCATGGCGAGCGGACGCGACGTGCACGTCACGCCCTGGGGAGCCGAGCAGGCTTTTACGTATCTTCGGTTGCGCAAGCGCCAGTGAAGGGGAGCGAGGGCAGATGATCGATCGACGCGAATTCTTGAAACTGGGTGGTTTGGCGGCGCTGGCTGGCGGCACGCCCCGATGGCTTGGCGCCGCCGTATCTGCTTCCACTGCCAAGGCGGACTACACCCTGCATATCGCCCGCAGCCTGGTCGAGCTGGCGCCGGACCATATCGTTTCCACCACCACCTACAACGGCCAGTTTCCCGGTCCGCTGATCCGCTTGAAAGAGGGACAGCGCGTAGTGGTGGATGTCTACAACGACACCGACGTGCCGGAGCAGCTGCACTGGCATGGACAATTCGTGCCGGTCGACGTGGACGGCTCCGCCGAGGAAGGCACGCCGTATATTCCGCCGCATGGCATGCGCCGGTTGTCGTTCGTGCCGGGGCCATCGGGCTTCCGCTTTTATCACACGCATCGGGCGGCGGGCAGCGATCTTGCATCGGGGCAATACAGCGGCCAGGTTGGGCCGGTGTATATCGAGCCTCGCCACGCGCCGGGCGCTTACGATCGGGAAATATTCCTGGTGCTGAAGGAATTCGATCCATTCTTCAGCCAGGGCGGCGACATGGCGCAGGATTTCCTGCTGCCGCGCGATGCGGACCCGGCACTGAAACAGCGTGGCGAGACAGCGATGCAGGCATCGCTGGCGAAAGGACAACCGCACGGTTACGAAGTGGGCTACCAGTCCTTCGCCATCAACGGCCGCATGCTTGGCTCGGGCGAGCCGATTCGGGTCAAGCCCGGCGAACGCGTGCTGATGCACGTACTCAATGGCAGCGCCACGGAAATACGCAGCCTGGCGCTGCCCGGCCATGCCTTCAAGGTGATCGCGCTGGATGGCAATCCGGTGCCGAGCCCGGTCGAGGTACCGGTGCTGTGGCTGGGCACCGCAGAGCGCATCAGCGCCGTGGTGGAGATGAAGCATCCTGGCACGTGGATCCTCGGCGACCTCGACGATGACGATCGCGGCCACGGCATGGGCATCGTGGTGGAGTACGCCGGCCATCATGGCAAGCCGCAATGGATCAAGCCGGCGTCATCCAGCTGGGATTACCGGCGTTTTGCATCGCTCTGGGCCAAACCCGGCACACCGGACGACATCATCGAGATGACGTTCGCCAAGCACAACGCCGCCGACCACGGCTTCAACCGATGGACGATCAACGACGTCGCGTTCGACATGGCCGCGCAAAAGCCGATGTATTCGCTTCGCTACGGCAAGCGTTACCGCTTGCGCATGCATAACACCAGCGACGATATCCATCCCATCCATCTGCATCGCCACAGTTTCGAAATCGCCAGCATCGCCGGCCGGCCGACCGCCGGCATCGTCAAGGACGTGGTGATGTTGAACGGCTACCAGACGATGGAGATCGACTTCACCGCCGATCAACGCGGGCTGTCGCTGTTTCACTGCCATTCGCAGCTGCACATGGATTTCGGCTTCATGGCGCTGCTGGATTGCGCATGAGGCAGACGTCGCATCCGCAAGGCCATGCCCTGGAAGTCGGTGCCGCGTTCCTGAAGCTCGGGCTGATGTCGTTCGGCGGCCCAATTGCGCACCTGGGCTATTTCCGCCGCGAATTCGTCGAACGCCGGCGCTGGCTGGACGAAGGACATTTCGGCCAGCTGCTGGGCCTGTGCCAGTTCCTGCCCGGTCCCGCCAGTAGCCAGCTGGGGTTTTCCATTGGCTTGCTGCGCGCGGGATGGCCGGGAGCGCTGGCGGCATTTCTCGGCTTTACCCTGCCCTCGGCCGTGTTGATGTTTGCGTTCGGCATGTGGAGCCATCATCTTGCCGGCGCGTGGGGACAAGGCTTTGTACATGGACTGAAGCTGGTTGCCGTCGCGGTGGTGGCGCAAGGCGTTTTCGGCATGGCGCGCCATCTCACCCCGGACGCACCGCGCGCGCTGATGGCCGCCGTGGCGGCAGGCTTGATCGCGCTCAGCAGCCGTTCGGCGATGCAGCTTGTAGTGGTCGCGGCTGGCGCCTTGCTCGGCCCATGGTTATGCCGCAGCGTGACGGCGCGGCAAGGCGAAACGTTTGCGCTCACGTATGGGCCGCGCACCGGCATGACGTTGTTGGGTGCATATGCCGTGCTGCTTGCGCTGGCCGTGACGGTCGCCACGCATCTGTTGCCGTCATGGCAAATCGCCGGCGCGTTTTATCGCACCGGTGCATTGGTATTCGGCGGCGGTCACGTGGTGCTGCCGTTGCTCAAGCAGGCGGTCGTCGCTCCGGGCTGGATCGATAACGATACGTTCCTTACGGGTTATGGCGCGGCGCAGGCGGTACCTGGACCGATGTTCACGCTATCGGCATTTCTCGGTGAGCGCCTGCCCGATGGCCATGGCGGTGTGGTGGGTGCCGTCGCCAGCCTGCTCGCCATTTTTTTGCCGGGCCTGTTGGTGGTATCCGGATGCCTGCCGTTCTGGCGGGCGCTGGCCGCGCGTGACAACGCTGCGCGTATGCTGGCGGGCGTAAACGCTGCAGTCGTGGGGATCCTGGCCGCCGCGCTGTACGACCCGGTGTGGGTGAGCGCGGTGCGTGATGGCAAGGATTTCGCCATTGCGCTGATCGGCTTTGCGTTGCTGGTGGCGGCGCGGCAATCGGCGTTGGTGATTGTGGTGTGGTGTGTGTTGGCGTCGGTATTGCGGGTGGCGTTTTCGTAGACCGCACTAAATCAAACCATCACCGCGCGGCATGCGTCTGTCACTACGCGACCTATAAATGCGAGCTGCTGCTCGCCGCCGGCTAATGGCTGCGCGAACCAAGCGGCAATGATTGATGGTATTTCACGCACGCCATAACCACGGAAAATAAAGAGGGCGCCACATGCGCCCTCTTTTGGCTCAATCCGTTGGGAAGCCGCCTCGACTTCGTGCGTCGCTCCCTTGAAACCTGCAGCCCAGCATCACATCAATTACCGATCTTGTTGCTTGCGCGCCTGGTCGTTGGCCTTACCGAACTCTTTTTGGACTTTGCCGGCATTCTTTTCGAGATTGCCGGACAACTCACGCGCGTGATTGCCGGTGACTTTACCGGCCGCTTCTTTCACACCACCTTTGATTTCGTGCTTGGTACCTTCGATGCGATTCTTGTCCATGCTCTTCTCCACATACCGTGTCGTGGAGCCATGATGCTTAGTGCCGCAGCATGGGAGGGTGCAATTGGGGTGAAGAACATCGCGATATTGCTGAGCACGGCATGAAGTTCAGGTCGTTTGCAGGCGCGTGGCGCGCCTTCACGATGCATGCACGCATGCTGGATGAACCCTTACGCAGGCCAGCCGCGCCTTAGCGCGCCCGGCGCAGCTTGATGTCGTGGCTGCCGTTGTGGCCGTTGGCGCCATTGCTGCCATGGTTGCCACCGCCGTCGTCGCCATTGCCGAGCCCGTGCGTGAGATAGCGATAGGTATCCCTGCCTGCTTCCTTGGCCTTGTACAGCGCATCGTCGGCCAGCTTCATCAAGGCATCGTCGGACAGCTCGTTCTTGCAGATCGCCGCGCCGACACTCATGTTTACCGTGACTTTGGCGACGCCGGCGTCGATGGTGATGTGCAAGCGCTCCCACAGCGACTGCACGAACGCCTTGGCCTGCTTCAAGCTGACGATGTCGTTGCACAACACGACGAATTCATCGCCGCCCAGGCGCGCCACCATTTCACCCTCGCGCACCAGCTTCTGCAGGCATTGGCCCACTTCGGCCAATACCACGTCGCCGATCGCGTGCCCATAGGTATCGTTGATCGCTTTGAAGTTGTCGATGTCCACCAGCGCCAGCAGCACCATGGCATTGTGCTGCTGCGCCTGCATGAGGAAGATCGACACGCGCTCGCTGAAGTAGCGCCGGTTGGCGAGGCCCGTGAGCATGTCCTGGTGCGCCAGGCGCAGCAGCTCGCGCTCGGCGTTCTTGATGTGCGTGATCTCGGTGGTGAGCGCGTAGACGCCGCGCACCTTGCCGCGCGCATCGCGGTCGGGCACGTAGTGGCATTGGAAGTGCAGCGGCTTGCCGCGGTATTCGGCGGCGTACTCGAAGATCACCGATTCGCCCTCGTAGGCGCGATCGAGATAAGGTTTCAGGCGCTCGTACAATCCGCTGCCGCGCACCTCGCGCACGCTGCGGCCGATGATCTCGGCCGAGATTTCGCCCGAGACCTGTTCAACGTAGCGGTTGATGTAGGTGTAGCGCTCGTTCATGTCGATGCGCGCGATCACCGCGGGAACGTTGTCGGTGACGGTGCGCAACTGGCTCTGGCTTTCCAGCAAGGCCTGCTCGATGCGCACCCGCTCGGTGACGTCGCGGCCGGTGTAGATGATGTCCATCGTGCCGTCGCCGTCGGGGCTCGGCACCAGGCGCGCGAAGGCTTCGATCCACAGGTAATGGCCATCCTTGTGCTGCAGCCGGTAGGTGGCGTTGGTGGTGCCGCCTTCCATGCGCAGCTTGGCCACTTCGGCGGCAATGCGCTCGCGGTCGTCGGGATGGATCAGGTCGGGCCGCGGCCGGTGGAAATCTTCCACTTCCCAGCCGAGCAGATCTTTGACGGAAGGCGACACATACATGCGATCGCCATTGGGACGGATGCGCATCACCAGGTCGCCGCTATAGTCCGCCAGCATGCGATAGCGCAGTTCGCTTTCCTGCATCTGCATGCGCAAGCGATCCTGTTCGGCAAGCACCAGCGCCACCGGCAGCGCCACGAAACAGGTGATGCCGATGAATACCTGCCCCATCACGATGCGAAACGCCGGCGTGACGCCAGCGACCAGATTGAACGGCCCCACGCCCACCGTGGTGGCGAGGCTCACGCCCAGGGCGATGATCGCCATGCCGATCACCATGCCGGCGAAGCGGTGGCGGTACACCAGCCACAACAGCGGCAGGTAGACCAGGAAAACCAGCGGTACGCGCGGCTCCATGCACACGCCCGCGGTGATGGCGGCGAGCAGGCCAAGATCGCGCACCAGCGGCCCGATACGGCCCGCCGGTACCCGCCGCAGGTGCAGAGTGAGCACCAGCGAGGCGCTGCCGGCGATCACCATGCCGACGAAGTGCGCCCGGAACTGCGTATTCAGGGCCATCAGCACGCCCACCTGCGTCCACAGGTGCAGGATGCACATCAGGCCCAATGCGCACAGCACGCTGCCGGCCAGGGCGCTGACCACGCCGACGCGCGCCACATCGATGAAGCGCGTGTCCTGCGTGATCTGCGGAAAACGGCGGCGGATCGATTCGCTGACGATCACCGTTTCCAGCGCATGGAACGGAACGATCAGCATGGTCTGCACCAGCGAATCGCCCAGGCTCACCTTGGCCGCCACGAAACCCAGCAGCGCGCTGGCCAGCACCGGCCAGGCCTGCGCCAGCGGCTTCTGCAACAGCCAGCCGACCAGCGCGCCGTTGGCCAGCCACAACGCAACCGGGCTGTGGTTCGCCCTTGCCAGCGCCAACGCGTAGAACGAGAGGCCACCGGCAAGGACGAACGCAGCGAACAGCGGCCATAGGCCATGCGGATCGCGCCTGGCGAGCATGGTTTTTGGGTCCTTCGGTCGCGGGCTGCCCCCTCTTGGTGCAGGTGATGCAAGAGTTCTGCCAAACCTCCACGCCGTAGCGCTCCAACTCTCCCTGGACCTTGATTGACGTCGGACCGCGGCTGCGCGGGATATAGCTACTCCCCTGCGTCAGCAGGGGAGGGGGTGGGGTGCGAGCGCAGCGAGCGGCGAATGCCTGGGGTCGGCGCACAGCATCGGCTTCTTGCCATCAAAAGGTTATTGGCGAGATTCAGTTGCACGCTAAAGCACCAGCAACCCCACCGCAGCCCCACTGACGCAAGGGAGGGAGCAACCGCGCCCGCCAGATGATCCTCAGTCATTGACGTAAACCGGATTCCCCACCAGCAACAGGTTGCCACCCGCGTCGCGCACGTTGGCGCGGATCCAATGCCGCTTGCCATCGCCCGGCCAGTCAAACGACTGGCTCAAGGTGCCATGGACGGCCAGATCGACGCCCGCCGGCTGCCAGGTCTTGCCGTCGACGATGATTTCCGCGCGAGCACCCTCTGGCGCGGTGGCGGTGACGGTAAAGCGCACCTTCTGGCCAGCCGCCGCATGGATCGCATCGCCCATCTGCGCCGTCTGCGCACCCACGCCGGCGGTAAGGTTGAGCATGCGGTCGCGCGTACCCTGCACGTCGACAAAGACATGCCCAGCACGGATGCCGGCAAGAATGGCCGGCATGGAAAGCTCGCTGGCATGCACCACCGTGGTAGGCGTGCCGATCAGCGTACCCACCACCTGCCTGGCGTCGTGATTGTCGCTGCCGCCGACGCCGGTCAGCCGAAAACCCTGGTCGAGCAGATGCTGCCAGAACGGAATGCCTGAATCGGGCAGCAGCGCATCGACGCCGTTCACCGCCTCGATCGCCTGCACCAGATGCATGTCGACCGGTTTCGCCGGTGCCCAGCCGCAACCCATGCAGGTCTCGTCATCGGGGCGGATGGGGTGGTTGATGGAAATCAGCCCATGCAGTTGCGCCGCCGCGCGCAGCAGGCTGTTCCAATCCGGCACCGTTGCGCTACCGACGCGGAAATCCAGCGGCTGGTCGGAGCCGAACAGGTTCGCGTGGCCGGTAAACGTGGTGATCTCGCGTGCCGGCATCAGCAACAGTCGATCGTAGTAAGGCTGCAGCTCGCGAATGTCGTTCATTTGCGACACCGTGTTGTGATCGCTCAGCGCAATGAAATCGAGCCCGCGTTGAAGCGCCGCATCGATGGTGAGAAACAACGGACACGGCACGCGCTGACGACCGCTCTGGCTGGTGCAGCTGCCGTCGCTGTGCGCGCCGTGCATGTGCAGATCGCCGCGATACCAGCCGGCTTCATGGCGCAGCGGTGGATTCAATACTTCCGGCAGCCATGCCGGATCGCCGGGATGGCCGAACCAGACCTTCGCCGTGTACTCGGCCGTTACGTTGGGACGAATGTTGGGAACGCCCAGCAACAAGGTCCAGCGGCCGGCACGAATCGCACCGGGCAGGAACGATGGCGTGGCATCGGTGCTGCTGATGGTGAAAAGTTTCTTGCTGCCGCCGCTCCAGCCACGGAAGCCATCCTGTCCGCGAAAACCATCCGGGCCGAGCATGCCCAGGTCGATGGTGGTGCGCTGGTCGCGCCCGGTGTAGTCGAATTGGACGGTGATGCGGTTGACGTTGGCGGGGACGGTGAAGGGAACCGGGTGGTAGGTGTGGTTTTCGCTCGGGCGAATCTGGCCTTTGAGAACAAGGTCGGGCGCATCGCCGTCTGCAAAGGCGGTGCAGGCGAGGCACATGAGCAGGATCATCAGGGCGAGCAGGGGGAGGGAATTTGGTTTCATGTTTTTCGCTCTGCTTCCAGGCACGGGAGTGACACCGCCGCAATACCCCAACCCGTCATTCCGGCGAAGGTCGGAATGACGGGATCAAGCATCACGCGGTACGCAGGTCGATCAAAACCGATACATCACCGACGCCCTGAACGACCGCCCCAGCAATGGCCGCGCAATGAACACCGTCGCTCCCGCATCGCTGCTCTTCAACTCGCCCGAACGCGGATTGCCTTCGGTCAAACCCAGCGAATTGTTGAGATTGTCCGCATACACGAAGAACGTGAGGTTAGGCGTCATCTGGTAGCGCGCGCTGAAGCCGAGCGTGTAGTACTGCGGTAGCTCCACCGAGTTGGCCGTATCGGAATAGCGCTTGCCTTCGTACTCATAAGTGAGCTGCAAACGCAGCTTGTTGTCGAGCAGGTTCACGCCGGGCACCAGTCGCACGCTCTTGCGCGGCACGCGGATCAGCTGGTCGTCGTCGTAGTCCAGCAGCACCGGCTCGCCGGCCTGGATCGTGGTGTAGCGCAAGCCTTTGTAGCGCGGATCCTGGAAAGTGGCGCTGTACTGCATATCGAACCACTTGCAGGGATAGATGGTGCCTTCCAGCTCCAGGCCGTAGGTTTCCGTATCCGCGTAGCCCGTTTCCGCGGTGGAGGCGCCGGAGGTGGGATTGAACACGTAGTTGCTGAAGCTGACATTGTTGTAGCGGGTGTAGAAAAACGTTTCGTAGGCTTCGATATAGCGATTGGCGAACTTGTAGCCGATTTCCGGCAGCACCATCGTTTGCGTGATCGGCGTGGCGGTCGGCGTGGTGATGTAGGAACTCAGGTTCGGCAGGCGGAAGGTGGAGGTATAGCGTGCGAACACGCCCTGGTGATCGCTGAACTGATAGTTCGCGCCCAGCGTCCAGCCCAGCTTGTTGAAGCTGTGATCGTAGTTGGCGTATTGCCCGCTGCCGGTGAGGATGGCTGCGCTCCATGGCGTGCCCAGGTTCACCGTGGCCGGCAGTTCGGTCCAGCCGCGCGTGTCGACGCGTTCCCAGCGTGCACCGCCATCGATGCGCAACTTGTCGTTGACCTGCCATTCGTCCGAGGCATAGAACGCATCGGTGTCGGACGTACCGTGCGCGTGCGCCCATTCGTAGCCGTTGTTGTAGATGCCGTTGTCGGTGAGCGGGCCGATCGTCTGGCCGGCCGCATTCACCGCGACCAGGTTCAGCAGTTTGGCGTTGTCTTGCGTGTCCAGCAGCACGGTGGACGAATAACGATCGAAGCTCTGGTTGAAATGCGCGTGGTAGTAGCCCAGCGTCACATCATGCGTCTGGTCACCGAATTCGAACTTGCGCATCAGGCGCGTGTCGCTGGTCAGTTCGTCCATCGGCATCGTGATGCCGCGCAAACCGCCCAGCATCACCAGGCCGTTGCCGTTCTGGTTGGGGCCGAATGCCGCGCCCGAATCGGCATATTGCAACTGCATGCCGGCGGCGTTCGGGTAGTACTGCTTCAGATGCGATTGTGCCGACGCATAGAACGCCGAAGCCGTCTCGATCGAGTTGGGATACACGCCGTTGCGCTGCGTATTGGTGTCGCTGTAGCGCACGTTCTCGGCCAGCTTCCAGTCGTCCCACAGGTTGTAGTCGAACTTCAGCGTGAGCTGGGTGCGCTGTACGTCGGTGCCGAGCGAATTGTCGAAGTTGTAGTAGCTGCCGTTCCCCTGCTGCAACTGCATGTGCTCGGTTTCCGGGCCGGCCACGGTGCCGTAGTTGCCGTTGAAGCCGGGCACGCCGACCAGGTCGCCACTCGGATTGCGATAAAGGGGAATGCCGAGATCGAAATAGACGCGATCATCCAGTCGCTTCACATCCAGGCTGACATCGCCATTGTGGAACTGCTTGGACAGCGTGGCGCGCAATTGCCCGCCGTTGTCGCCGTTGAAGCCGGGGTCGCGAATGTTGTGATCGACGCGGAAGAAGCCACCGGTGCTGAATTTCCAGCCATCGCCAAGCGGCGTGCCGAACCAGAAATCCAAACGGCCCAGGCCGTAGTTGCCGGCGGTGTACTTGATCAACCCCTCGGCCATGTCGTCGACCTGGCGCGGTATGAAGTTGATCGCGCCGGCCGGTGCGTTCGAATAGAAAATCGAGGACGGGCCGCCACGTACCACCTCGACGCGCTCGATCGTTTCGTCCAGGCGAAACGCCTGGTCGGCATTGAGATAGCCCAGCGCTGGATCGTGCTGCACCGGAATGCCGTCTTCCAGCAGATTCACCGAGCCGAAGCCATCGACCGGGATGCCGCGCGCACGGATGTTGCCGCTTGCTTCGCCGCCGGACGCTTCCACCCAGAAACCCGGCACGGATTTCACCGCTTCGGCCACGCTGGTCGGCGCCTGCATGCGCAGGCGGTCTTCGTCGATGGTGGTGATGGAGTAACTGGTTTGCGCGCGCGTGCGCACGTCCACGCCGGAGCGCGCGGTGACGACCACGCGTTCAAGGTCTTTCGCCGTTTTGTCGCTTTGCGGAGCAACCGCGTTGCCGTTGATGGGATCGGAGCCTGCACTACCGGCCGTCGCTACCGCAGCGGAGGCCGGATTGCCCGCATTGGTTGCCACGTTTCCCTGGATGATCGTCACCGTGTTCGGCGTTACGAAGCGATAG
>NZ_DAIOEU010000076.1:0-20659 GCF_036746095.1 Dyella sp. | reverse complement strand
CGCTGTTCCGCGCGTTCGGCCGCTTCGTCAATTCGCTCAACGGCCGCTACATCACCGCCGAGGACGTCGGCATCGACGTCAACGATATGGAATACGTGTTCCGCGAAACCGAATACGTCACTGGCGTGCACCAGGTGCATGGCGGTTCGGGCGATCCCTCGCCGTTCACGGCGTACGGCACGCTGCAGGGTCTGATGGCTGCGCTGAACTTCAAGTACGGCAACGAAGACGTGGGCAAGTACAGCTACGCCGTGCAGGGTGCTGGCCACGTGGGCAGTGAGTTCATCAAGCTGCTGCGCGAGCAAGGCGCGAAAGTGTTCGTCACCGACATCAACAAGGATGCCGTACAGCGTTGCGTGGATGAGCTGGGCTGCGAAGCCGTGGGCCTGGACGAAATCTACGACGTGAACGCCGACGTGTACTCACCCTGCGCACTGGGCGGCACGGTGAACGAGCAGACCATCGACCGCATCAAGGCGAAGATCATCTGCGGCGCGGCGAACAACCAGCTGGCCACCGATGCGATCGGTGAAGAACTGCAGCGCCGTGGCGTGCTGTACGCACCGGACTATGCCGTCAACGCCGGCGGCGTGATGAACGTCTCGCTGGAAATCGACGGCTACAACCGCGAGCGTGCGATGCGCATGATGCGCACCATCTACTACAACCTGGGCCGCATCTTCGAAATCAGCAAGACTCAGAACGTGCCGACCTACAAGGCGGCCGACCGTCTGGCCGAAGAGCGCATCGCTTCGATCGGCAAGATCAAGCTGCCGCACATGGGCAACGGCGCGCCGCGTTTTGCCGGTCGCATGCGCGGCCAGTAAAACTGTACTTTGGAGTATCGAAAACGCCGGTCGTCTGGCCGGCGTTTTCTTTTGTCCGTGCCGGCCGTTGGCGGCAACAGTTCTGCTAGACTTTTCACCGCAAGAACACGCGCGGTAAGGCCTTGCTTCCATTAGTAAAGGTCTCAGGGGAACCCGCTCGGCGGGTTAGGAACAATCGATGCTTCTCCGACAGCCTGCAGCGCGGCCAACGGCTGGCCGTAGGGGCGTGGGAAGGTATGCAGGGCAGCGAGCAGGCTGGGAATGTATGAACGCAATGTTGGAAACCGGGATCAGCGACGAGGACATCCTGCTCAGGCTCAAGGATGTCCTGCAGGAAACCTTCGAGATCGATCCCGCGCGGGTTACGCCGGACACCCATCTGTTCGCCGACCTGGAACTCGATAGCATCGACGCCGTGGACCTGGCCATCCAGGTGCAGGACATGACCGGCATGCGCATCAAGCCCGAGGATTTCAAGAACGTGCGAACGGTCGGCGACGTGGTCGCCAACGTGCGCACGCTGCTGACGCGCTGAACGCAGGCAGGTTTCCCATGCGCCCTGCGCCAGCCGCCACCGCGGGAGCCTTCCAACCCTGCGCGCTGATTCCCATCTACAACCACAAGGACACCATCGTCGCCACGGTGGCGGGACTGCGAGCGCACGGCTTGCCGGTGATGATCGTGGACGATGGCAGCGATGAGGCCACGCGGGCGGTGCTGGCTGGATTGGCTCCCCAGCATGTGCAGGTGATCCGCCTGGTGCGCAACGGCGGCAAGGGGCGTGCGATTACGGCGGGGTTTATTGCGGCGCGCGATGCCGGTTTTACGCACGCGCTGCAGATCGATGCCGATGGCCAGCATGACGTGGCCGACGTGCCGCGTTTCCTGGCCGAAGGCCGTGCGAATCCCACCGCGATGATCTGCGGCCAGCCGATCTACGACGAAAGCGTGCCGCGCGCCCGGCTGTACGGGCGCTACGTCACCCACGTTTGCGTGTGGATGGAAACACTCTCGTTCACGCTGCGTGATTCGATGTGCGGCTACCGTCTTTACCCGCTGGAAGCGACGTGTGCCGAGATCGACCGCGCGCCCTTGCCCGCACGCATGGATTTCGACACCGAGGTGGCGGTACGCCTGATCTGGCGCGGCGTACCGGTGCGCAACCTGCCGACCCGGGTGATCTATCCGGAAAACGGCCTGTCCCATTTCCATATGCTGCATGACAACCTGCGGATATCCGCGATGCATACGCGATTGTTGCTTGGGATGTTGCCGCGGGCGCCGGGGTTGCTGTGGCGGAAGTGGAAGAGGAGTGATGCATGCGCGGTTTGATTCAACCACTCCACATGACTCTACTTGCCTATTCGATCGCGATGCTTAATAGCTCGTCGCCCCGGCGAAGGCCGGGGCGACGGAGCGTTGGGCGAGAGGAACCCTCAAGCATCTCGACATACCGGGAATCCTGTTTTCGTCATTCCAGCGAAAGCTGGAATCCAGCGCCTTTAAGGCTCGAAAGACACTGGATTCCAGCTTTCGCTGGAATGACGTTGTTTTCGTTTTCCCGCAAGCGTGTCGAAAAATTTGCCCGGGCAGCAGTGGGCGAAACCGGGAATGGCGGCCTTCGAAATATGTTCGCGAAGTGCATCCTCCTCGCGCTGTTGTTCGTCTGCTTCAACACCCACGCCCAAACCACCGACCTGCTGCAATCCATCGTCCATCAGCTAAGCCAACACACCGCCATCCGCGCCAGCTTCACCCAGCAACGCCAAACCCCTGCCCTCACCCAACCGCAAACCAGCAGCGGGCAACTGCTGTTCGTTACCGGCCACGGCATGCTCTGGCAGATCCAGCAGCCGTACCAGGACACCCTGGCGCTGACCGACAAACGCACCGTGCGCATCGACACCGATGGCCGCATGCAACCGGTGCGCAATGAACGCGGTGTCGGGCAGATCTCGCAGATGCTGCAAGGCATGCTCACGGGACAGCTGGATGAGGTAAAGCGCCAGTTCGACGTGCAAGCGAGCGGTTCCACTCAACAGTGGAACCTGCACTTCACGCCCAGGCAATCCCGCGTTGCGCAGGTATTGCGCGACATCCAACTCGATGGCGGCGCGTATCTGCAACGCATCCGCATCGACATGCAGGATGGCACGCAAACCGATATCCAGATGACTGACACCCGCGACGCCGGCACGCTGGGCGCGCAGGAAAAACACGCGCTCGGCCTGCCATGACGCAACGAAATCTGTGGCTGCGCGCAATCGGCTTCATGGTGGCGACGCTGCTGGTCACCCTGCTTGGCGCGTGGCTGCTGTTCGGGCGCGATCGCTCGCCGATCCAGACCGACTTGCTGGCAATGCTGCCAGCGACCGAGCGCAATCCGCTGGCCGAAGTAGCCGCGCAGCGGCTGGCGCATGCCAATGGCGATCGCGTGGTGCTGGTGATGGCGAATGCCGACGATGCGCAGGCCAAAGCAGCCGCGCGTGAACTTGGAAAGATGTTGGCCAAGGACGAGGTATTTGCCTCCGTCACCGCCGAATTGCCGCCGTTTGATCTGCAACAACTGGTAACACCTTTTCTGGCGCATCGTTTCAACCTGCTGACGGATGCGGACCGCCAGGCACTCGCGCAACCTGGCTACGATCCCAAGCAGGCATTGGCCCAACGCATCAACGAGCCATTCGTCACCGGTATCGGCACGCGCCTGCAGGATGATCCGTTCGGCTGGCTGCAGCATTGGCTGGAACAACAGCCGTGGAGCCGTTCGCCGCTGCTGCCGGAAGACAACCTGCTGACCGCGCATCGCGATGACGGCAGCTACGTACTGGTGACGGCGACGCTGAGCGGATCCTCGTACGACGATGCGATCCAGCATCGCGCCTTGGCTGCATTGGACCAGGCCGGGCATAGTATCGAGCACGATCACCCCGGCACACGCGTATTGCGTACAGGCGCCCTGTTCTACGCCGCTTCCGCGCGCAGCGGCGCCGAACGCGACGTGCATCGCGTGGGCCTGGTTTCCACGCTCGGCATTGGCGTGCTGTTGCTGCTGGTATTCCGCTCGCCCGGTCCGTTGCTGCTGGCGTTTCTTTCCACCGCCATCGGCATCGTCGCCGCGACGGCGGTCAGCGTGCTGCTATTCGGGCAGATTTACCTGCTTACCCTGGTATTCGGCGCTGCGCTGCTTGGGGAGGCGGTGGACTATTCCATCCAGTACCTCACGGCACGCGCCAATGCCGGCCATGCATGGGAGCCACGCCAAGGTTTGCAGCAGGTGCGCCCTGCCCTGCTGTTGGCGTTGGGCACCTCGCTGCTCGGTTATGCCTTGCTGGGCATGGTGCCGTTCCCGGCGTTGCGACAAATGGCATGCTTCGCCGTAGTAGGCATGGCGACGGCCTGCCTGAGCGTGTTCTTCCTGCTGCCGGCGTTGCTGCAACGGACGGCCAAACCGTTGAGCAGCCTCTCCGTTCGTTGCGCGCAGGCCATGCAACACGTCGTTGTTCGCGCTACGGCCGGGTGGCGCGGCGCGAGTCTTGCGGCCTTCGCCTTGCTGCTGGCCGTGCCTGGCTGGATGCAAATGCATCACGACGATGACGTGCACCTGCTGATTTCGCCACCGGCTGACTTGGTCACGCAGGAAAAGCAGATCCGCGACATCACCGGGCTCGGTAACGGCACGCAGTTCTACCTGGTGCAAGGCGCCGACCAGGAACAGGTATTGCAACGCGAGGAGGCACTGGAGCAGCGCCTGCAAGCCATGACGGATGCTGGACAACTGCAAGGCTGGATCGGCCTGGCCGGCATGGTGCCTTCGTTGCAGCGCCAACGCGCGAATCACGCCTTGCTGGCGCCGCTGTTTGCGCAGCCGGATCGCCTGCGTCATTGGCTGCATGACGCGGGCTTTCGCGATGCCGATATCGATAGCTATCTGCAAGCGTGGCCTGGCACGCCGCTGAACTTGCAAGACTGGCTGAAGACACCGGCCGCCACGCCGTTCCGCTATCTGTGGATGGGCGACGAGGCGCAGCGCGGGGCGGCATCGCTGGTGCTGCCGCAAGGCGATGCCTCCAGCATCCTATTGAAGCAAGCCGCGGCGAACTTGCCAGGCGTCACCCTGGTGGATAAAGCCGCTGGCGTTTCCGAACTGTTCGGCCGTTACCGGCGCTACACCGGCGTTTGGCTGCTGGCCGCCGTATTGTTGATCGTGCCGGTGTTCGGATGGCGCTACGGCTGGCGCAGCATGCCGCGCATGCTGGCGCCGCCGGTGCTGGGCATCGGCTTTACGCTGGCAGTGCTCGGCTACCTGCATCATCCGCTCACGCTGTTCCATGGCATGGCCTTGATGCTGGTGCTGGGTGTGGGCGCGAATTACGCCGTGTTTCTGCGCGAAGGCGAACCACATGTAACACATCGCCCCGGCGCGATGTATGCGAGCGTGTTGCTGTCCGCCATCACCGCCCTGCTTTCGTTCGGCCTGCTGGCATGGAGTTCGATGCCGGCGCTACAGGATTTCGGCCTTACCCTTTTGCTTGGTATCGGTTTCACCGCCGTGTTGGTACCAGCCAGCACGGCACCCAGGGCATCATCGCCATGAACTCAGTTTTTGCATGGAGCACTCGCCCATGAAGCGCGTCGTTATCACCGGCATGGGCGGCATTACGCCGCTGGGGCACGATTGGCCGCAGATCGCGGCGCGCTTGCGCGAAGGCCGCAATGCCGTGCGCAGGATGCCGGAGTGGGATTTCTATGAATCCTTGAATAGCCGGCTGGGCTGTCCGGTGGATGATTTCAAGATCCCCGATTGGCCGCGCAAGCATCTGCGCTCGATGGGTCGCGTGGCGCAGCTGGCGGTAGCGGCCAGCGAGCGCGCACTGCGCGATGCCGGCCTGCTGGATGACGCCAGCATCGGCGATGGGCGCATGGGCGTGGCGTACGGTTCTTCCGGCGGCAGCGTGGAACCGGTGCGCGTGATGGGCCGCATGCTGGAAACCGGCTCCATGCAAGGCGTGACCGCTACCAGTTACGTGCAGATGATGGCGCACACCACGGCGGTGAATGTCGGCGTGTTCTTCGGTCTGAAGGGGCGCATCCTGCCTACGTCCAGTGCTTGCACTTCGGGCAGCCAGGCCATCGGCTATGGCTACGAAACCATCCAGCAGGGCAAGCAGAAGTTGATGCTGTGTGGTGGCGCCGAAGAACTCTCCGGCCCGGGCGTGGCGGTGTTCGACACACTGTTTGCCACCAGCACGCGCAACGACGATGCGCCGTTGACGCCGCGCCCGTTCGACAAGGCGCGCGATGGCTTGGTGGTCGGCGAAGGCGCCGCCACGCTGGTGCTGGAGGAATACGAACACGCCCGCGCGCGCGGTGCGCGTATCTATGCAGAGATTGTTGGCTTCGGTTGCAACTCCGACGGCAACCACATCACCCAGCCCACCAGCGAAACGATGGCGACGGCCATGCAGCTTGCGCTAGAGGATGCACAGCTTGCTGCGGATGCGATCGGCTATGTCAGCGCGCACGGCACCGCCACCGATCGCGGCGACGTGGCGGAAAGCCACGCCACGGCGCAGGTGCTCGGCAAGCGCGTGCCAGTAAGCTCGATGAAGAGCTACGTCGGTCATACGCTGGGTGCGTGCGGTGCGCTGGAATCGTGGTGGGCGGTACAGATGATGCGCGATGGATGGTTTGCGCCAACCATCAACCTGACCGAGCCGGATGCCGCGTGCGCGGAGCTGGATTACATCGTCAATGGCGGGCGAGCGATGCGGGCGGAGTATGTGATGAACAACAACTTCGCGTTTGGGGGGATCAATACGTCGCTGGTGTTCAAGGCGCTTGGGTGATGTTCGCGATGATCGCCAATATGCCATGTCGTCATTCCGGCGAAGGCCGGAATCCAGTGAAACATGCTGTGCGCAGCACACGACATAAAACAATGTTGTGTGCTGCGCACAGCGTATTCGTACTGGATTCCGGCCTTCGCCGGAATGACGGTGAGGTGTCTTTGGGGGCGGTGGTGATCTGATGCAATTCCACATCCACCAGCTCCGCCTCTGGGCTCCCACTCTCGACACCGACGAAGCCTGGCAAGCCTGGGCCAACCACCCCACGCCTCTGCCCGACAACCAAGAACAACCCACCTGCGATTTCCTGCCGCCCATGCAACGCCGCCGTCTCAGCCGCCTGGCGCGCATGACCATGCACGTGGCGTGGCCACTGTGTGGTGACGACGAACAGCTGCCGTTCGTGTTCGCCTCGCGCCATGGCGAAACGCCGCGTACCTTCGCACTGCTCAGTGAAGTCGCGGACGGCCAGCCGCTTTCACCCACCCAGTTTGGCCTCTCGGTACACAACGCCATTGCCGGCCAATGGTCGATCCTGCGTGGTCAGCGCGGCGAATCGGCGGCCATTGCCGGTGAGGCGGATACGTTCGAGCACGCCATGGTGGAAGCTGCCGCGCTGCTCAGCGATGGTGCGCCCAGCGTGCTGGTGGTGATCGCCGAGGAGCGTCCGCCGGCCGCCTACGATGGCTGGATCGACGACGTGCCGTTTTCGTATGCTGTGGCGCTGAGAGTCGGGGGAATCGAAGCGCATGAAGCCGGTCAGGGCTGGCGGTTGCGCCTGGAACCGCATCAGGGGACGTCCGCACCCGCTGCGTGGCCGCACGCCCTGGATTTCGTGCGCGCACGGCATGTTGGCGAGGACGCGGTCGAACACACATGGAAGACACGGCGATGGATCTGGCAACGCACTCCGTAAGGCGTACCAGCGGCGTCAATTATCTGTGGCGGTTACTGGCCACCGGCGCGAGCTTTGTCTTGTTCGGCCTGGGCGGACTGGTGCTGCGATTGGTCGTGCTGCCGCTGCTTGGCTTGCTGCCTGGCGATGCGCGCACGCGCCGCCGCCGCGTGCGCGACGCGATCAGCAAGGCGTTCTACCTGCACGTGCGATTCATGTATCGCAGCGGGGTGCTGACGTACGAATTCCAGGGTGTCGAGCGCCTTGGCCGTCCTGGGCAGATCATCATCGCCAATCATCCCTCGCTGATCGACGTGGTGTTCCTGATTGCACATATCCGCGACACCAACTGCATCGTCAAGCAGAGCCTGTGGCGCAATCCGTTTACGCGCGGACCGGTACGCCGGGCGCAATACATCAGCAACAACGGCAGCCCGGAAATGCTTGAGCAAGCGGCCGATGCACTGCGCCAAGGCCAGACCCTGATCGTGTTTCCCGAAGGCACGCGCACGGCGCCGAACAAGGCGCCAGTGTTCCATCGCGGCGCGGCGGCGATCGCGTTGCGCGGCGCGCGCGCCATCACGCCGGTTTTCATTACGGTGCGGCCCACCACACTGACCAAGGCCGAGCCTTGGCATCGCATTCCGGCGCGGCGCGTGCGCGTCACGCTGCGCGTGGGCCAGGACATTTCACCGGACACCTTCAATGCATCGGCACCGCTGCCGATAGCGTCGCGCCGGCTCAATGAGCATTTACACCAACTATTCCTAAGGGAGCTCTCGTGATGAACGCGCTACAAGAGGACATTGCGCAACTGATTATCGACACCCTCAATCTGGAGGATGTCACGGTCGCCGACATTCCACCGGATCTTCCGTTGTTCGGTGAGGGGTTGGGCCTGGATTCGGTAGATGCGCTGGAACTCGCGCTGGCCCTGCAGAAACGCTACGACATTCGCATTGCTTCCGATTCCAGGGATGCGCGGCAGCACTTCACCACGGTCGCCACGCTTGCTGCGTTCGTGCAAGCACAGCAACAGGGCGCATGAACAAGCTCACTCCCATCTTGCTGCCACTCGCGGGAGTGCTCTACCCGTTCGTGGTGTATTTCGGCATGGACCGTGTGCCGCCGCCGATGTTCGCGCTGGTGCTCGGCGCGATCTGGCTGATCCGCGCGCCGGCCCTGCTGAAGCAACCGGGCGGGCGCTGGATGCTGACGGCGGCCCTGGTCTACTGCGCCTTGCTCGCGTTAAGCGGCGAAGCGGCCTTGCTACGCTGGTATCCCACGCTGATCAGCGCGCTGCTGCTGTGCGCGTTCGGCCTGAGTTTGAAGTTCGGCCCACCGATCATCGAGCGCATTGCACGCGTGCGCGAGCCCGATCTGCCGGAAGCCGCGATTCCGTATACGCGCAAGGTCACCTGGGTATGGGTGGGTTTCTTCGTGTTCAACGGCCTAATGTCGGCCGTGCTGACGCTATGGGCACCACTGAAGTGGTGGACGCTTTACAACGGCCTGCTGGTGTACTTCATCATGGGCACGCTGTTCGTCGGCGAATGGCTGTTGCGCCGTCGCCTGCGAGGTGTGGCATGAGCACGGCGCGTGACCCGGTCGTACTGGCTGAGCACCAGCACGATGGCGTGTGGACGCTGGCATTGCAGATTCCGCACGAGTTGGTCTATTTCCCCGGACATTTCCCCCGCGCACCAGTATTGCCCGGCCTGGTGCAGATTGGCTGGGCACTGAGCCTGGCAGCACCACGCCTTGGCACACCGGCGCGTTGCACGCTGATGGAAGCGGTGAAATTCCAGCACCTGCTGCGGCCTGGCGACCGGGTGGACTTGGTGCTCCGCTACGACAGGGCGCGGCGGAAATTGCACTTTGCCTATCGCCACGGCGACAAGGCCTATTCTTCCGGTCGACTGGCATGGAGTGCCGACGCATGAGCGAACCCCTGGTGCAGGAACGTCACTGGTCAGCGCACAAGGAGCGCGGCAGCTTCGTGCTGATGTGGCTCACCGCCTTCAGCGTGCGCGTCTTCGGCCGCCGCTTGCTGGCGCCGGTGCTGTATCTGATCGTGCTGTATTTCTTTGCTTCCGCACGCCGCGCGCGGCGCAACATTCGCCAGTATCAAACGTATCTGGCCGAGTGGAGCGGCAAGCCTGCGTTGAAGCCGACGCTTGGCAGTGTGTTCAGGCAATTCATCGCCTTTGCGGACAACCTGCTCGACCGGCTCGACGTATGGCGTGGACGCCTGCGCTTCGAGCAGGTGCAACTGGTCGATCCTTCCGGTGTACGCCCGCGTTTGCTGCGCAGCCGGCAGGGCGGACGCGGCGAGATGCTGGTGGTGACGCATCTGGGCAATCCCGACGTGTGCCGCGCGATGGCCGAACTGAGCGAACAGGTGCCTTTGAATGTGCTGGTGCACAACCGCCACGTGGCGCAGTTCAATCGCCTGCTGGGTGAAGCCGGCGACCGCAGCATGCGGCTGATCCAGGTGAGCGAACTGGACACGGCCATGATGATGGACCTGTCGCAACGCATCGAGCGCGGCGAATGGCTGGCGATCGCCGGCGATCGCGTGCCGCTCAACGACGGGCGCCGCGTGACGGTGGATTTTCTTGGGGCTGCGGCGGCATTTCCGCAAGGCCCGTGGCTGATGGCCGGCCTGCTGCGCTGCCCGGTGAACCTGCTGTGTTGCCTGAAGGTGGAAGGCCGCTATCGCATCTATCTCGATGCCTTTCTGGATAAAGCGCAGTGGGAACGCGGCCGTCGCGATGCGACCATCCACGAGTGGGTGCAGCGTTACGCCAATCGCCTGGCCGAGCAATGCTTGATCGCACCCCAGCAATGGTTCAATTTCTACGCCTATTGGCCGTCGCACAAGGAGGCCGCCGATGCGCACTAACGGCGTTCTGCACCAGGACGTGGACATTCTGGTGCCGTTCTACGACGTCGATTCGATGGACGTGGTCTGGCACGGGCACTACGTGAAATACCTGGAAGTGGCGCGCTGCGCATTGCTCGACGACATCGGCCACAACTACATGCAGATGAAGGAATCAGGCTATGCATGGCCGGTGATCGACCTGCAGTTGCGCTACGTGCAGGCGGCGCGCTTCGGCCAGCGCCTGACCGTGCGTGCGGACCTGATTGAATGGCAGAACCGCTTGTTGATTCACTACCTGATCCGGGATGCCGCCACCGGCCAGCGTGTGACGCGCGCAAGCAGCGTGCAGGTGGCGGTAAAGATCGCCAGCGGGGAAATGCAGCTGGAATCGCCGCGGGTTTTTGTTGATGCGGTCGAACAGCGGCTCACAGCGAGTGGAAAGAGATAAAGACGCCATGCAATATGCCAGCCCTACCTACGTCGAAGAAACCCGCATCGGCTTCCACTTCCTGCGTACCTACACCTGGCAGCACCATGTGCTGCGCGTGGCGATCAACGATCTCAAGCGATTGGCCGGCGAACCGCTGCCGCAAGGCGGCACGTTGCTGGACGCTGGCTGCGGCCAGGGTAAATCGCTGCGCTTGTTGCGCGACGCCTTCCAGCCCACGCGCGTGATCGGGCTGGATGCCGACCCGCACAGCCTTGCGCTGGCGCAAGCGGAAGCCGAGCACGAAGGCATGTCGATCGATCTGCACGCAGCCGATTGCGCAAAGATGCCGCTGCCGGACCAATGCGCCGATATCGTGTTCTGCCATCAGACTTTTCATCACTTGGTAGAACAGGAACGCGCGCTGGCCGAGTTCTGGCGCGTGCTGAAACCGGGTGGCTGGCTGTTGTTTGCCGAGTCGACCAAGGCGTACATCGATACCTGGGTGATCCGCTGGTTCTTCCGCCATCCGATGGAGGTGCAGAAGAGCGCGGAGGAATATCTGGCGATGCTGCGCTGGCAGGGCTTCGAATTTGAACCTTCGAATGTGTCGTTTCCATATTTGTGGTGGAGCCGGTCGAAGGATTTTGGACTGATGGAGCGCTGGGGCTTGAAATCGCCACCACCGCCGGGGCAGCGTGAAGAGACGTTGGTAAACGTGGCCGCGAGGAAGCCGGTGGTATGAAGGGCATGTTTGAAGCTCGCCGGAAACAGCTCCCTCTCCCCGGAAGGGGGGAGGGCGTTTGTTCCATGAGGGGCTAACGCATGAACACCTATCTCAACGCCCTGGGCATCATCTGCAACCTCGGCACCGGTAAAGCCGCCGTCGCCGAAGCACTGTTTGCCGGTGACGACAGCCGCATCCGCCCGGAGCGCGGCTGGATCCCGAATCACGAGCCGCCGCTAGGCAGCGTGCATGCGGAGCTGCCGCCTGTACCGGCAGCTCTGCGCCATCGCGACAACCGCAACAATCGCCTGCTGCTTGCGGCCGCCTTGGAAATCGAAGCCGACATCCGTGCGGCGATCGCGACGCATGGCCCCGCACGCATCGGCGTCGTACTCGGCAGCAGCACGACCGGCATCGAAGAAGCCACGCACGGCATTGCCGCCTACCGGCACGGTGGCGCGTGGCCGGCCGATTACCACTATTCACATCAGGAACTCGGCGCGCCGGCGGAATTCCTCGCCGAATGGCTGGGTCTGTCCGGCCCTAGCTACGGCATTTCCACGGCCTGCACATCGGGCGCACGCGCACTGATGAGTGCGCAACGCTTGCTGCGCATGGGCCTGTGCGATGCCGTGCTATGCGGCGGCGTGGATACCCTGTGCCGCCTGGCGATCAACGGTTTCCACGCGCTTGAGGCCGTTGATATGCAGCGTTGCGATCCCTTCTCCAGGCATCGCCGCGGCATCAATATTGGCGAAGCCGCCGCGCTGTTCTTGATGACGCGCGAAAACGGCGCAGTGCAATTGCTCGGTGGTGGCGCCAGTTCCGATGCCTATCACATGTCCTCGCCTGATCCGGAAGGAAAAGGCGCGCGCAAGGCGATGGAGGATGCCCTGCGCAGCGCCAGGCTGAACGCTGCACAGATCGATTACATCAACCTGCACGGCACGGCCACCGAACATAACGACAGCATGGAAAGCCAAGCGGTAGCCGGCATGTTCGGCCATACCGTTCCGTGTTCATCGACCAAATCGCTTACCGGCCACACGCTTGCCGCAGCGGGCGCACTGGAAGCCGCCCTTTGTTGGCTGAGCTTGACGGACGTGCGCGCCGAACGCCGCCTGCCGCCGCACGTGTGGGATGGCGAAGCCGATCTTGCGCTACCCGTATTGAACTTCGCCCATGTCGGCAGCCATTTGCCGGCCGGTGGGCGGCGCTATGTGATGAGCAACTCCTTTGCCTTCGGTGGCAACAATGCATCGCTGATTCTGGGAGATCCCGCATGACGACATCAGCCGACTTCAGCGATGTTTCAACCACCACGGACTCCCTATTCGCCATTCCGGCGAAAGCTGGAATCCAGGGTCTTTCCGCCCGACAGCCACTGGATCCCAGCTTCCGCTGGGATGACGACAAACACGGATTGCCTTTGAGCATGGGGCATTGCAGATGACGCTCTGGCCGATTGCCGAAGTGGTGCCGCATGCCGGCGAGATGATCCTGCTCGATGGCATTGTGGAGACCCACAGTGAACACATCGTCTGCACGCGTACGATCCGCCCGGGCGCCTTGTTCGTGGACGACGACGGCAGCCTGCCCTCCTGGGTTGGCGTGGAGCTGATGGCGCAGGCGGTCGCCGCCTGGGCCGGTTGTTGCGCACGCGCCGAACGACGGCCGGTGCAAATGGGGTTTCTGCTAGGTACGCGGCATTACGCATGCAACGTTGATGCCTTTCCCGCCGGCACCCAACTGCGCGTGGAAGCGGCGCGCGAGTTTCATAACGAGCAAGGCATGGGCGTATTCCTTTGCCGCATCGAAGGTCCAGGCATCCACGCCGAAGCGCGCTTGAACGTGTTCAGCCCGCCCGATGCACAGGCCTTCTACCAACAGGATTCCGGGGAGACGCCGCATGGCTGAGACAGTGCTGGTGACAGGTTCCAGCCGCGGCATCGGCCGCGCGATTGCGATGCGCCTGGCGCAGGCAGGTTACGACATCGCGCTGCATTGTCGCAGCCGTCGCGACGAAGCCGAGCAGGTGGGCGCCGCCATTCAAGCGCTTGGCCGCGCCGTGCGCATCCTGCAATTCGACGTTGCCGATCGCGCCGCCAGTGTCGCTGCGCTGGAGGCGGACGTCCAGGCGCACGGCGCTTACTACGGCGTGGTCTGCAATGCCGGGCTTACGCGCGACGGTGCGTTTCCTGCACTCTCCGACGACGACTGGGATCAGGTGCTGCGCACCAATCTCGATGGCTTCTACAACGTATTGCATCCGATCATCATGCCGATGATCCGCCGCCGCCAGCCGGGACGCATCGTATGCATCACCTCCGTATCGGGCTTGATCGGCAATCGCGGGCAGGTGAACTACAGTGCTTCCAAGGCCGGCGTCATCGGCGCGGCGAAAGCGCTGGCAGTGGAGCTGGCCAAGCGCAAGATCACCGTCAATTGCGTGGCGCCGGGCTTGATCGACACCGACATGACCAGCGACGACTTGCCGCTGGAAGACATTCTGAAAGCGATACCGATGCAGCGCGCCGGCACGGCCGATGAAGTGGCTGCGGCAGTGCAGTTTCTGATGAGCCCGGAAGCGGGCTATATCACGCGCCAAGTGCTCGCGGTAAACGGCGGGTTGTGCTGAGAAATCATCAATCAAAGGAGTGGATATGAAAATGAAAGTACTCGTTGCCGTCGCGTTGCTGTGCGCACCCGCCTTGTCTTTCGCCGCAGACAAGATCGTGCATTTCCCATTCGCCAACGCCGTCGCCGCGGCGACGCAATCCGGCAAGCTGGATGGCTCGGTGAAGTTCTACCTGGCCGGCACTGCGCCACAAGGCCAGGTGACGGTGGTGAAGGATGACGTCAGCGTCAATCGCAAGACCAATGCGTTTGGCAAGGGTGATCAGAAGACCTGCGACTGGGCGCTGCAATCGGCGCTGATTGCCTTGCAGGACCAGGCTAAGGCAGCCGGCGCCAATGCGGTGGTCGATATCGTCAGCGACTACGACAGTGAATACCGTGACAACGCCAACTACGAATGCCACGTGGGCTTTTTGATGTCCGGCGTGATCATGAAAGGCAAGTTGGCGAAGGTGCAGCCGTAAACTTTCCTTCATCTTGGATCTTTGCTTGGGCGCGCCCCTGGAAGCTCCCACGATATCGGTGACATCTGCCGGGTTCGCATTCGCCACCCAAGCCTACGCTGCGCCGCGTCAGGGGCCGGCAAAACCCCTGCGCTACAATTCCTGGCCTCAAAACCCCTTTCCCCAGGAGTTCGTCATGCGTCCATTCCCGCTCGGTGAAGAGATCGACCTGCTGCGCGAAAGCGTGTCTGCCTTCGCGGAAAAGGAGATCGCGCCGCGCGCCGACCACATCGATCGGGACAACCTGTTTCCACATGATTTGTGGCGCAAGTTGGGCGACATGGGGCTGCTCGGCGTCACCGTGCCGGAGGAATACGGCGGCAGTGGCATGGGCTTTCTGGCGCACATGGTGGCGATGGAGGAAATCTCCCGCGCTTCCGGCTCGGTCGGCCTTTCCTACGGCGCGCATTCCAACCTGTGCGTGCAGAATATTTTTCATAACGGCAGCGAGGCGCAGCGTCGCAAATACATTCCCAAGCTGTGCGCCGGTGAATACGTCGGCGCACTGGCGATGAGCGAACCGGGCGCCGGTTCCGACGTGGTCGGCTCGATGACCTGCCGCGCCGAACAGCAAGGCGACGTGTGGGTGGCCAACGGTTCCAAGATGTGGATCACCAACGGCCCGGATGCGGACGTGCTGCTGGTCTATATGCGTACCGCGCCACGCATCGCCGGCAGCCGCTGCATGACTGCCTTCATCGTCGAGAAAGGCATGAAGGGTTTCAGCACGGCGCAGAAGCTGGACAAACTCGGCATGCGCGGCTCCAACACCTGCGAACTGGTATTCGACAACTGCGAGATTCCCGCCGAGAACATCGTGGGCGAAGTCAACGAAGGCGTGCGCGTGCTGATGAGCGGCCTGGACACCGAACGCCTGGTGCTTTCCGGCGGCCCGATCGGCTTGATGCAAGCGGCGCTGGATATCGCCCTGCCCTACGCGCGTGAACGCAAGCAGTTCAATGCGCCGATCGGCACCTTCGGCATCATGCAGGCGAAGATCGCCGACATGTATACCAAGCTGCAGAGCTCGCGCGGCTTTGCCTATATGGTGGCGCAGAAATTCGATGCCGGAGTGAAGTCGCGTATCGATCCGGCGGCGTGCCTGCTGAATGCATCGCAGAACGCGGTGCAGGTGGCGCTGGAGGCGATCCAGACGCTGGGTGGCAATGGTTATATCAACGAATATCCGACCGGTCGTTTATTGCGTGATGCGAAACTGTATGAGATCGGCGCGGGAACGAATGAAATTCGCCGGATGTTGATTGGGCGCGAGTTGTTTCATGGGCGTGAATAACAAGGCTCGCAAAATACATTTCCCTCCCCTGCTTGCAGGGGAGGGAGCGTTCATGGCGAGATTGAATCAAAACACCAGGCTGTAATTCACCGTACCCATCGTCGCGTGCTCACGCTGCGCGTTGTATTGGTCAGCACCCAACGACAGCTGCGAACGCGCGGAGAAGCGCCAGTTCAACGACACACCCGCGACGTTGCCATAGCGCGACAAGCCAATACCGTTGATCGGCATGAATTGCTGCAAGGCTGCAAAGCTGGCGGTAGGCACCACACCATGCATGGCGAAGGCGTCCTGCCAGAGGAAATGGCCTTGCAGGCTGAGGCTGCTGCCGTCGGGCAGCTTCCACTCGCGCGAGCCACGGAAGCCGAGCCCTGCCTGCCAGCGCTGGATTGTCTGCGAGCTGGAATTCAGGCCGAAACCATCGCCTCCCAGCTCATTGAAACCATCGCGCTGCACATAGGCATATTGCAGATTGGCGTATGGCGTGAACTTCCACTTGCCAGCGTTGAAGCGATAACCGCTTTCGCTGTACGCCACGTCGTAACTGCCGTTGCTGACACTTCCCACACCGGCGTATTGATTGCCTAGCAACAACTCGCGACGCGTGTTCTGCCAATCGTTGCCTACGCCGGCGCGGCCCATCGCGTACCAGTTGCCGTGCACGATGCCGCCGTAGACCATGCCTTCCAGCGCGCGGCTGTAACCCTGGTCAGCGCTTTGCTGCAGGTTGCCCAACCCTTGGCTGTGGCTGATCGCATATCCCAGCACCGCGCCATTGCCGAGCATGCGATCGCCGCCCACCATGCTGCCGTTGAGCTGGAAGCCCAGGCTGTCATAGCCGCTGCGCGAGAAGCTGCCTTGGTGGTTCAGATTCTGCGACCAGCTCTGGAACGTGCTCTCGCGTTGGAGCGCTTGAGGGTTGTCGAGCAGGCTGTCGAAGCGATCGGACAATGCGCGCGTGTCGGCGTCGATGGCTTCGAATGTCATCGCAGCGCTGACGGCGTACATCTGGCCGGAAAGGCTGTTCAACGACTGTTGCAAGGCTGCGGTAGATTGCGATTGCTGGATGGCCGCCGCGCCACTGACGAAGCTGCTGGGCAGCGGTTGCGCATTTGCACCGCTCATGACGCTGTTGATGGTGTTGAACGCGCTTTGGGTACGTATCGCGCCAGAGTACGCGGCAGACCCATACGGCGTGCCTGCAGCCTTTGTCAGGGTGATCTGCTGCACATTGAGGTAGGCGTCGTTGGCGTCGTAGAACAGTGAAGCGTTCAAGGTGACACTGGGTGACCAGGTCAGGTACGTGAATGTGCCAGTCAAACCATTGGTTGCCGACAATACGGTGGTTTTGGAGTTGGCGACGTAGCCTTGATTGGCGCCGTACACGTACAAGCTTGAGCCACTGCCTAGCGTGGCAGTGCCGGTCACTTGCAGTGACGTACCCAGCGACACTGCAAGCTCGCCGCTAGGCTGGGCATAGTTGCCACTCATGACGAGGTTACTGGTCGTGCCAACGACCAACACGCCCTGATTGCTGACGTTGCCAGTGATCAGTGGCGTCTTGCTGGCATTGGAGTAAGTGCCAGTGATAAGCAGTTGCGCGCCAGACGCGATCGTGGCGCCCGATGCCAGCGAAACCGCGTTCAAGATACCGCTGTTGACAGTGGTGCCGCCCGCATAGGTGGAGGGTTGGCTAAGCGTCAGCATGCCGGGACCATCAAAGATCAACCCACCGGCGCCGGAAATGGGATTGTTCCAGCTGGAGGTGCCATTGAAGCCCACCTCGACGTTGCCCCAGTTGAACTGCTGCGGCCCGTTCACTGCAGCGCCAATGTTCAGCACACCGTAGCCGAAAGTGGGGTTCGGCTGCGCCCCGATCGGCGTGGCAGTACCCAGCAACGTCTGCCGCACAAGGTCGTTGCTGAAATAGGGGTACGCCTGCCACACCAACGCCACTGCACCGGACACGATCGGCGCTGCGAACGACGTGCCTTCCACGATGTAATACGTCGGGTTGGTGGTAGATGAAGTGGTGTTCTTGTCCAGCACGATCACGTCACCCGGTGCGGCCAGGCAGAAGTTCATGGCCACGCCGCACTGGTTGGAATAACTATCCAGCTGGGTCGGGCTGTTGCTGTTCAAGGCCACCGCCACCAACCAGCCTTTTTGCAGGTTGGGATCGGTGTTGCGCACGTAGTAAGGCAGCGCAGCGATGGTGCTGGGATTGGCCTGCGAATCATTGCCGGCGGCAAATACGACCAAGCCATTGTGCTGTTCGACGAAAGGCACGTACGCCGCATCGAACGCCGCGTTGAGCGAAGCGTTGGTGGTATCCCAGGTAATGCCGCCCCAGGAGTTGTTCATCACCTTTACGCCGGCATTGATCAGGTCCGCGTTGACCTGACCAAAGAACGTCGCATCGCTGGTCGTTACCTGCGCAGGCGGAGTGGAACCGTTGTCGTCCGGTGCGCTGTCGGAAATGATGCGTGCGGAAACCAGGTTCGCGCCCGGCGCAATGCCGCCGGGATATTGGGCGAATGACGTGCCAGCGGCAACCTCCGATACCCAGGTACCGTGTCCCACTACATCATCCACGCTGGTGTTGTTCTGCGAAGGGTCGACGTAGACCAGCTCTTGCGAAACGCGTCCGGCCACCGTCGGATTGGAGCGCATGATGCCGCTATCAACCACACCGATGGTGACGCCTGCGCCGGTATAACCCTGGCTATGCGCTGCATACGCATTCGTCAACGACAGCTGTGCATCGGTCGGCGGCGTCGGAACATTCGAACTCGGCGAAGGCGATGGCGCGGGTGAGGGTGTCGGTGTCGGTGTCGGTGTTGGCGTCGGCGTGGGCGCCGTTGCCGCTCCTCTGACGTTGCTGTTGCCGCCTCCCCCACCGCAACCGCTCAAGCCCACTGCAAGACTGATCAACAGCGCAATTTCACGGCGGCGCCACGCCTGCATCCCAGTTGCCATACATTCCTCACCCTGAAGTTTTGTCCCCAAACGCATCGGCATACCGCCACTCCCGGCAGCGGTATCGCCTTATAGCTTATTCGTTTGATTCGAAGAATTGCGAGTGGCGCAACTGCGCGATTTCTCACGAAACCGGAATGTTTGCTGCAAAGCAGTGCGGGCTGCGATAATTCGCAAATTCCTTCCTTGGCGCATCGCGCCTAAAGCTCCCCCGGAGATCCCCATGTCGGATATCGTGATTGCCGCCGCCAAGCGCACTGCCATCGGCTCGTTTCTCGGCCAGTTCACTGGCGTCCCCTCCCCTACCCTCGGCGCCACCGCCATTCGCGCCGCGCTCGAACAGTCCGGCATCGCCGCCAAGGACGTGAGCGAAGTCATCATGGGTTGCGTGCTGCCAGCCAACCTCGGCCAGGCGCCCGCCCGCCAAGCCGCGTTGAATGCCGGCCTCACCCCGGCCGTGGGCTGCACCACCATCAACAAGGTATGCGGTTCGGGCATGAAGGCCATCATGCTGGGCCATGACCTGATCAAGGCCGGTTCGGCCAGCGTGGTCGTCGCCGGCGGCATGGAATCGATGACCAATGCCCCGCACATGGTCAATGCCCGCAGCGGCATTCGCTATGGCGATGGCAAGCTGGTCGACCACATGGCGTGGGACGGCCTGACCAACCCTTATGACGGCAAGGCGATGGGCGTGTTCGGCGAGCTGTGCGCCGACAAGTATCACTTCAGCCGCGAAGAACAGGACGCCTTCGCCATCGAATCGGTCAAGCGCTCGCAGGCTGCACAAGCCGCCGGCGCCTTCGCCGACGAGATCGTGCCGGTCACCGTGGCCGGCAAGAAGGGCGACGTGCAGGTCGATACCGACGAACAGCCCAGCCGCTCGGACATCAACAAGATTCCCTCGCTTAAGCCAGCCTTTCGCAAAGAGAACGGCACCATCACCGCCGCCAGCTCGTCCAGCATCTCGGACGGCGCGGCGGCCCTGGTCCTGCTGTCGGCCGACGACGCCAAGACGCGCGGCGTGAAGCCGCTGGCACGCATCGTGGCCCATGCCACGCACTCGCAAGAGCCGGAGTGGTTCACCACCGCACCGGTCAGTGCAATCAGCAAGGTGCTGGAAAAGGCTGGCTGGAAAGCCAGCGACGTCGACCTGTTCGAAGTCAACGAAGCTTTCGCCGTGGTGGCGATGGCGCCGATGCGCGAGCTCGGCATTCCCCACGCCAAGCTCAACGTCAACGGCGGCGCCTGCGCACTTGGCCATCCGATCGGCGCCAGCGGTGCGCGCATCGTGGTGACCTTGCTCAATGCCTTGAAAACCCGTGGCTTGCGTCGCGGCGTGGCCGCCCTCTGCATCGGCGGTGGCGAGGCTACCGCGATTGCGGTGGAGCGTGTGGATTAAGTCCGACTTTTTCCTGCTGGCCGGGGGTCTTGGCCCCGGCTGGTTTAATGCGGCATAAAAGTTGTTAGCAAAAACTGGTAGCGCCGTTAACGTGAAAGCGCTATTAATAATCCGCCAATTGGCATTCCACGGCTAAGGAGATCCATCATGAAGTTCACGCGTACCCTTCTCGCCTCTGCGCTCGTCGCGCTGCTGGCGGCTTGCAGCAACGGCGCGCAGGATTCCGCGCAGG